>CAUYYY010000047.1:0-9527 GCA_963577165.1 Planctomycetota bacterium
GTCTCGCTCACTCAAGTCACTAGCGACCTAGGGTCCGGCACCACAAAACTTGTGACAGCCCTTCAAAAGCCACACGTTCGCGGCCAGTGGGGCGAAATGCAGCTCAGGCGTGTTGTCGAAGTTGCCGGCATGCTTGAGCACTGTGACTTTACCGAGCAAAAAACCATATCTGATGGCGATGGCCAGGTAAGGCCGGATATGGTTGTCCACTTGCCGGGCGAGAAGAACATTGTTGTCGATTCAAAGGCACCGCTTGAGGCTTTCCTTGCAGCCACAGATGCTGAGGACGAAGACGTTCGTCTGGACAATCTGAAGCTGTTCTGTCGGCACGCACGAAAGCACATACGCGATATCAGCAAGAAGAGCTACGACGACAAAGTCGACAACACGCCCGAAATCGCATTGCTGTTTCTTCCCAACGAGGCTCTTTTCAGTGCAGCCCTCACGCATGATCTTGAGATCATCGAGCACGCTGCTGGTCGACGGGTAGTTCTTGCCTCTCCCACGACGCTTATCGTCCTACTTTGCGTCGTCGCGTATGGATGGCAGGAGGAATCGCTTGCTGCGAACGCGAAAGAGATAAGTGAGTTGGCAAAGGAGCTTTGCCGGCGACTGTCTGTTTTCGGAGGCCACATGAAGAGCCTAGGGCCCGGTCTTTCCAGGGCGGTTGAAGCGTACAATAGTGCAGTCGGTTCGCTAGAAAGCCGCGTGCTTGTCCAAGGTCGAAAGTTTGACTAGCTAGGTGTAGCTGTACCTGGAACAGACATTCCAGATCTTCGTCCAATCGAGAAAACATCCAGAGCGCTGCAATCCCCTGAACTTACGCAAACGGATGAGGCCGAGATTATCGACGCGGCACCATCAACCAAACCAAGATGAGGTGGCCGGCAGAAGACTTATTCGTGCTGCCAACTACCCGAGCCATCGTCATGCACTGCCAAGCGATGTGCTACACGATCGAATGTGTGACGGGATAAAATCGGATGGTACATATATATCCACACAGGGGGTGTCCAGAAACGGACCTAGAATTTTCATCCCAGTTTGTTATGTTGGTTGCAGCGATCGGTAAGGTCGCAGCACGTTCTTTGAAAATTTAGTAGAAAAGCTGTTGGCTACTGGCAGCGAGCTATTGGCTAATAGCCGCCAGGCTACGCCTGGCCGATGCGTAAGGGGTACGTAACTTTGCGTTGAATCGTACGCGCTCCGCGGTTAAACATTCGAGTTGATGGTTGTTGGTTGGCAGTTGTTGGATTTCGACATTCGGATTTCGTCATTTCCCCTTCCCTGCCTCTCCTGGCTTCTGGCTCCTGAACCCTCACGCCGTTTGATTATTCGAGAATATGCCCATTACCAAACGCCTCTGGGGCCCCCCCTGTAAAGTGCGATCGAAAACCACGTCCTATTCGAACAGACCGATCCCGTGTCGGTTGCCGCATCGACCGATACCAAAATCGACTATCGTGTTGATTGGACCGGCATGATGAGACGGCTTTTGTCCATAATTCCGCCGTACGCGTTAAGAATTGATCGTGATTTCCAAGATGTGATTTGCCGTGTGGCATTGACGCGGTACACACGCATGCTAAACTGGTGAGATTAGATAGGTGCGAGACCGATACACAGGTTTGTGTCGTGTTCATTCAACTTCGAGACTGCGGCCACCTGGACGCCCTTCGGTCAACCGACTGACTCGTGTCCCGGTATCTTACTTTCGACCGCGACTGATTCTCTTGCTCCCGAATCGTTTTTTCGCCGGTCGTACGAGTGCATCCCCCGTTCTGTGCTCTCGTTCTGTGATCGTGCCGAAGTCAATCGATTCGCTCCGTGCTGACAGCCACGAGCTGTCAGCGATCACTCGGTGGTCGCTTTGTAGCGCCACTCGAACAGTTCTTTTTTTGAAAGCAAGAAATCTTTATGAAGTTTGAATGTCTCTCGCTCAGCGAGCCTTTACTCCGAAGCCTTCAGGACGCGGGTTATAGTGAAGCGACTCCTATTCAACAGAAAGCGATCCCCAAAGTTCTCAAGGGTCGCGACTTGGTTGGCTGTGCCCAAACAGGAACTGGCAAGACAGCAGCCTTTGCGTTGCCGACGTTGCAGCAGTTGATGACTTCAGCTCCTGCACCCACGGGCGCGGCCCGTCGGTGCAAGCGTAGCGGTCAGCGATCGATTCGCAGCCTTATCCTGGCGCCGACGCGAGAACTGGCCGGACAGATCGGCGACAGCTTGGCGACCTACGGAAGATATACTGGATTGCGCCACACAGTCATTTTTGGTGGAGTCCGACAGGGGCCACAAGTCCGAGCTTTACAGGCCGGCGTTGACATTCTCGTTGCAACACCAGGTCGTCTGCTGGATCTGATCGAGCAAGGATTCATCAAACTTGCCTCGGTCGAGATTCTGATTCTCGATGAAGCCGATGAGATGCTCGACATGGGCTTCATTCATGACCTACGCAAGATCGTCGCGCGAGTACCCGATCAACGCCAAACGCTGATGTTCTCTGCAACGATGCCGAAGGAGATTCGTGAGTTGGCGGGACAGTGGTTGCGGCGGCCGCTTGAGGTGAAAGTCGCGCCCGTTGCTTCGACGCCCGAGCGCGTGTCACAAGTCGTTTACTTCGTGCAGCGGCAACATAAGGCAGCAACCCTGACCCAGTTTCTCCGAGAATCTCGCGGTTCAAAGACGCTTGTCTTTTCTCGCACTAGGCGGGGCGCGGACAAGATCGCTCGCGGCTTGCAACGCGACGGAATTCGAGCCGTTGCGATTCATGGAGACAAAAGCCAAGCCAAGCGACAAGCCGTGATTCGCCAATTCAGTTCCAAACGGCCCCCCGTTCTTGTTGCCACAGATCTTGCTTCGCGGGGATTGGATTTTTCTGACATCTCGCATGTTATCAACTACGACTTGCCCGATGCCCCGGAAACTTACGTTCACCGTATTGGTCGCACGGCGCGTGTCGGGGCCTCGGGACAGGCGGTTTCGTTCTGCGGTGGCGATGAACGACAGCGCCTTCACAGGATTGAAAAGCTGATCGGACAAACCGTCTCGGTCGAGAAGTTGCCAGCTATGTCGGATAAATTGCAATCGAGTGCCGTCATGCCCGAAGCGGATCAACCGAACACTCCTGAAGCGAAGACCGCGACACAGACAGACAAGCAACGTCCCTCCAAGCGTCGTGCCCGTCGCAAGTCGCGCCCACAGCGAGTTAGTGCATCGAAAACATCGAATGGCTCAAAACGACGCAGACGTACCACGGGATCTCGCGATCAGCAAAAAAAGACCTCACGTGTCGCTAGCGGCTGTTGAGCGAGGGCACTATGGCAAATGTGGTCGCGTCTTGTCGTTTGTCTGCGTCGAGTCGATCCGTTCCGTATATCAAATTAAATCGCAAGAGACTTTACGCGGGAGAGAGCCTTGTTGTCTCCATCCGAGAAAACTGTTTTGCGTACATTTCAGCAATATCTGGTAACTCCGGGAGCCATGCCGTGTTTTTTTGATCCAGATCTGGAGAAACACAAAAAGGCGTTCCGGGAGTTAACGGAAAAGGATTTTCTGGTGGAGGAACGTTTCAAAGGGGCCTACTCGCTGACGCTTGCTGGTTTTAAAGCAATGAAGACCTGCGATAAATAACGGACGGCGTATGATTTCACAGTGTAAGACTTGTGGTTAATTCGACGTCGAGCACTTCTCGCGAGAGACGTCGTGAAGCGGATTGACCGGCGAGTCGTACGCCCCGAAGTCGTTGAAGAATCGCTTCTTTACAAAGCGATATGCCCAGCTCTGCTCGGGCACTTCCTCCGCCGGGTTCGACTGCGAGGGTCGAGCCTGCATGGCCGCAAGTTCCGCCAGCGCCGTGCCGCGAGCCGTCGTGTCCCGCGCGCCGTGCAACACGACCAGTTCGTGCAACAGATCGGGCCGCTCCAGGACAATGCAGCCCCGGGTCGAAGAAGCGGCGAGCGAGCGAAAGTCGCGCAGAAACGCCGAGTCGTTGAACGTCTCGCTCAGTGGTCGCTCGTCGTAGATTGATTCCTTGGCGAACTGCACGATCGGACACGGCTCGATATCGCCCCACGGGCTGATGTGGTGCGTAAAGCCGGTCGCTGCCGGACAGAGTGCCCGGCCGTCGTGGTCGTAATAGGCGTCGATGATGCCGATCGGTTTTCGGACCCGCATCTCGACGACGAAGCGACGAATGCGAAGTTGCTGCTCGGGCGTCAGAGCAAGTTCCTCGCACGCATCGGCGCCAACCGGGCGATACGTGTGATACCACATGTAGAGTACGCCCAGCTCGATCAGTCGATCGACCCACGCTTCGCGAACCAGGTCGTCGAGGTTCGTCTGACAGACGCTCGTGCAAACGCCCGTCACGACTCGATTGCTCACGCAGTTGCGGATGCCCTCCATCGTTCGATTCAACACGCCGGTCTGTCCGCGTCGTGTGTCACTGATGACCTCGTTGCCTTCGACGCTGATGAGCGGTGTGACGTTTCCGAGATGTCGCAGCCGTCGCGCGACGTCGTCCGTTATGAAATGCCCGTTCGTAAAGACTTGGAAATAGCAGTCTGAGTGCGCGGCGAAGATATCGAGTATATCGGGATGCATAAACGGCTCGCCGCCGACGATGCCGAAGAAGTAGTTTCCCTGCCGCTTCGCTTCGTCGATCATGCGGCTTATCGCGGGCAGTTCGATCCGCTCTTGTTTGGCCGCCACGTCGACCCAACATCCTTGGCAGCGCAAGTTGCAACTGTTGATGATCGAGATGTATAAAAACGGCGGAAAGAATTCGCCGCGCTTCAGTCGCGCTTTGTGTTTGCGGATGGCCCACGCGCCGCGATAGCCGAAATTCCAGGCCAGCTTCCAGAGCCCACGCGGGGTGGACCGGGTGAGCAATCGTTGTGCCATTCGGAAATACATGAACGGATTGGTGGTTCGTGGAAGGTAGGTTTCCGGTGTGCGACGCTTCGCAAAGCCAGCCGATTATACCAGTTACGTCCGACGCGAACAGCGACCGGCACCGTGGTTTTTGTCGTTCTTTTGGTGGCTCTAGCTGGGCGGCTCGACAGCGACGAATCGGGTTCGTACAATCGAGCCTTTGGTATTCGGAGTTCGTGCCGAGCCATACCGACTGGCCGAATCCCTTCACGAAGTGTCGGTATTGACGGGTCGCTTTCTACACGGCCCCGCGAGTTGTCCCTGCAGTCCACTAAGCGACGGTGTTCTTCGACCCGAAGAGATTCCGGGCCGTTCAGACAATGACAACAACCATGCTTGACACCGACCGGTTGCGATCGGTTTATCATACCGTCCGGGCGGATCTGCTCCGCCAGGTCCGGCCCTCGGGCCATTGGGAGGGCGAGCTGGCCAGTTCGCCACTCGCCACGGCGACGGCGCTCAGTGCGCTGGTGGTGGCCGAGCAGCATGGCCGCAAGAACAAAGAAGACGAGTACCTCGTCTATCAGGCCGATCTGAGTGAACTGATCGTCAACGGGCTGCTCTGGCTGGCTCAGCACCAGAACGAAGACGGTGGCTGGGGCGATACCGACCGATGTCAATCAAACATCTCCGCCACGATGTTGGTCCAGGCGGCGTTTCGCCTCACAGGTGAGCCAGTCAAATATCGTGGGCTGCTCGAGCGAGCCACGGCCTATATCGAAAAGCAAGGTGGTGTGCCAGCGCTGCGTCGAAGATATGGCAAGGACAAGACGTTCGCCGTTCCGATCCTCGCGAACTGTGCGTTGGCGGGAATTGTGCCTTGGCGTGATGTGCCGGCCTTGCCCTTTGAGTTGGCCTGTTTTCCACAATCGGTGTACCGCCGATTGCGGTTGCCGGTCGTCGGTTACGCGATTCCCGCGCTGGTGGCCATCGGTCTGGCTCGATTTCACCATGCTCCTCCGCTCAACCCGATCACGCGACTCCTCCGCCGGGCACTTGCGCCACGCAGCTTGGACCTTCTTGCGCCGATGCAGCCGGCCAGTGGCGGCTTTCTCGAAGCGGTGCCACTGACCAGCTTCGTTGTCATGAGCATGGCCAGCTTTGGGCGTACCGACCACGCCGTGGTCCGCCGTGGTGTCGAGTTCCTGCTCGCCTCGGCACGGGCCGATGGCAGTTGGCCCGTTGATACCAATCTGGCGACCTGGCTCACGTCGTTGGCCGCGCGTTCGCTGGTCGATTGCGAGGTGGATGGTGCGTCGAATGATACAGCGACCGATTGGGACGACCAACATCGGTTGGCGTGCCTCGATTGGTTGTTAGCGTGCCAACATACCCGGCCGCATCCAATAACCGGTGCTGAGCCGGGCGGCTGGGCATGGACCGATCGCAGCGGCGGAGTGCCGGACGTCGACGACACGTCGGCAGCCCTGTTGGCGCTGCGGTCGCTGCGGGAAACCGCATCGGGCGGCGAGGCGTGGCGCAGTCGAGACAAAGCGATCATCGAAGCCGCGCGAAAGGGGATCGATTGGCTGCTCGGTGTGCAAAATGCCGACGGCGGCTGGCCGACGTTCTGCCAAGGATGGGGCCGATTACCCTTCGACCGTAGCGGATCCGATCTGACCGCACACGCGCTCCGCGCACTCAACGCCTGGCGCGAGCCGCTCGAGGCGACCGAGGGCGCGGCATTTGTCGGCGTGCGAATCTACCGTGCAATCGATTTAGGTTGGGCCTATTTGCACCTCCAGCAGAGCGAAGATGGCAGTTGGGCGCCTCTCTGGTTTGGCAATCAACATAATGCCGGCGATGAGAATCGCGTGTACGGAACTTCGCGAGTTCTGCTCGCCTTGCAAGATTTAGGCAAACAATCGACGCTTCCGGCGCAACGGGGTTTTCAGTGGCTGGTCGACGTGCAACATGCTTCCGGAGGCTGGGGTGCTCTTTCGAGCCAGCACAACCAGGATCCGGCCACCTTGCCCTGCAGCGTCGAAGAGACGGCCGTGGCGATCGAGGCGCTGCTTGGCGCTGCAGACCAACCTTCGATCCGGGCTTCAGTCGACGAGGGCCTGGCTTGGCTTGTCCGGGCTGTGGAGGACGGCGCTCACCAGGAGCCGACACCCATCGGTTTCTACTTTGCCAAGTTATGGTATTATGACCGCTTGTATCCGGCCCTTTTTGCGACCGCAGCGCTGCGAAGCGCCGTCGCCAAAACGGTAGCCGATTCGACGTCGGATGTTTTGACATCAGATGTTTCGACGTCGGGGGCGGAGCCTCGTCACGCGGGCGCCACGAGTCAATCAAGATCGGCCGATTCATCGACGCAAGGGTAGTTGCAAGCTTTGAGGGGCCTCGCTTCGAGACGCGCTATGACCGACAGCATACGATCCAACGGCGAGTCGAACGCAAATGGTAGATCTCGTGGCGTTCGGCCGTCGCGACGTCGGACGAGTCACTTGAAGGATGTTCCCGAAACGAAGGCGTTGCGGGAACAGCTCCGAGAAGGTTGTCGCTCGGTTGTTGAGCGGCTCGATGGAAAAGAGCCGGTTGGCAAGGACGAATTCGAGACTCTCGCTCGACGAATTTTAACCGAGCATGGCCTGGCTGAAAGCTACGTTGGCTGGACCATGGTCGTGTTGGCCTCCGCCTTCTGGGAAGACCAGGTCGCTGCCGTGCCCTACGCGCGTCGGTTGCTCTTGCTTCCGCATTGTCTGAAACATGCCGAAGGTTGCCCGGCCGATTATGACCAGTTCGGCCTCGATTGCGAAAAATGTGGCGCGTGTTGTATCGCCGACTTTCGCGGCGCGGCGGAAGAGATGGGTTACAAAGTTCTGGTGGCCGAAGGCTCGCCAATCGTGATGAAAATCATCGTGAGCGGCCATGTGGATGCCATTGTCGGCGTGGCGTGTCTCAACGTGTTGGAAAAAGCCATCGACAAGATCATGTTGGCTGGCATTGCTTGTATGGCGGTGCCGCTGCTCTCGAGCGATTGCCGCAATACGTCGGTCGACGAAGACTGGGTTCGTGAGATGATTCATCTCAAGCGGAATGCGCCGGTTGTCCGCACACGGACCTATCTTCACTTGCTGCGGTCCGCTTCTAGCATGTTCGAACTGGACCAGCTCGATCGTCTTTCCCCACGACTGCGCTCCGGAGGACGATTGGTCAGTGGGCGGCCATCGGCGGAAGCCAACGGCGAGGGCCTTGGCCCAGCGGACCCTGTTGCCGCCACCGAGACGATCGCCTACGACTTTCTTGCCCGTGGCGGTAAGTATGCGAGGCCGTTCATCACATTGGCCGCCTATGATGCGCTCTCAGGTGGGCAAGGCACGTTGGCCGACGGTGCGACTCACATGCGGCAAGTTTCCGATTCCGTGCGGCGCGTGGCGCTCGCTATCGAAGCATTTCACAAGGCGTCGCTCGTGCATGACGACATCGAGGACGATGATGCCTATCGCTATGGGCAAGATACATTACATCGCAAACATGGTGTGCCCACAGCGATTAATGTGGGTGATTACCTGATTGGATTGGGATATCGTTTGGTCAGCCGTGAGTCCGCATCGCTCACGCCGGCGGTGGCCGCGGACATACTCGATTGTTTTGCCGACGCCCACATGCGACTTTCCGAAGGTCAGGGCGCCGAACTGACATGGCGCGATGGAAGCGACAAGACGCTGACTCCCTTAGATGCGTTGAAGATCTATGCCCTCAAGACGGCGCCTGCGTTCGAGGCGGCCCTGTTCGCCGGCGTGCGGCTTGCCGGCGAGACGGCCGATCTGGAGGAGCCGATCAAGCAGTTCGCGAAACACCTGGGCATCGCGTTCCAGATTCTCAATGACCTGAAGGATTGGCAGGGGGACGAGAGCAACAAGCTCAGCGCGGGCGGCGATGTGGTCGGTGGGCGTCCCACCCTGTTGTGGGCGCTTGCCTGGGAAGGCGCCACGAAGGCGGAACGTACCCGACTGGCGGAGTTGGCCGCGGACGACGTGGATGCATGGGATGGCCTTCATGAGGCACGGCGTATTTACGAATCGACCGGCGTGTTTGACATGGCGTACCGATTGGTTGACAAGTACCAGGCGCGTGCCGAGGCGGTTGCCGACGCGATCGATTGTGAAGCGTTGCGGCGATTGTTGTACTATTTGATCGACAACCTGCTCGAGAGACCGCCGAGCCAGAGCCCTGCCCTGTTTTTGCCTACCTTGCCGGTTGAAGTAACCGTCCGTGCCGAGACTTAACGTGTGCGTCCGAGGCTGTTTCACCCAAAAAAGAGCCCGCGAATTACGCGAATCTTCGCGAATGAAAACATGATGGACTTGATTTATTATTCGCGCTGATTCGCGTCATTCGCGGGCACCCTACCTGGCTCCAACCTTATCTGCGTCCATCTGCGTCCATCTGCGGTTCCATTTTTTCTTTTGTGCCCGTTCTTTCACCAGGCGACTGAGGTGTACCCTTTGACCGATATCCATGGGCTGATCGCGCCGTTTTACTCGTCGCTCGAAGTGATCGGCGTCTTTGCGCCGGTCGAGGTAGCCGAGATGCCGGCTGTTTACGGCCGAATGCTTTCTCACAACAACCACATGACCGTGACA
>CAUYYY010000048.1:0-9523 GCA_963577165.1 Planctomycetota bacterium
GGCCAGTTGCTCCTCTACCTGTTTCAAGATCGACTAGAGATCCGATGTGCTCATGCTCTAATTCATAGACGAAAATCTGAAAAGGCAAGTGTCAGCACTGCTGGCATTTGAGAGGATGCCTTGGTGGACCCCCGGAAGATCGGCTTGGCGATCGGCGAGAACGCATGATAGTTAGGGTCAGGCGAATAAGTCAGTAAGAAGAAATTCCACATAGACCAACTCATTATCAATCTCTCCGTTCGAGGAACCAGCGGAGCATTGGAGCTATGATCGCTCGTCGCGGCCCTTTACACGGACCGAGGGCCGCCGGCCGGCTGGTAGAAAGCACCCCGGCTGCTGATGAATAAGCCACAGAATCTGTCGTGAAAGAGCAGCCGGGGTGTTGACAGTTTGTTCCCTGTGAGATTGCGATAGAACTCGACACGAAGCGTACGACGGACCAGCAGGGCGACGAGCATCGAGGTAGCAAAGAACGTTGCCCACCAGGGAAGGTCGAGACCGAAGATCGGCGTCTGACGTTGAGGATAATCGACCGTGATCGACTGCACGGGCATCGCGGCGCTGAAGCCGGGCTCCGCGGGATTGGGCAGACGGTCAAACATTTCGGCGCCCGCGAAACGCCGGAAAAATCGGTACACCCCGCGTGACAATGCGGACCGGTTGCTGCTGAGCGGCGACGGACGAGCGGGCCGCGATTGGCGCGCTGACGAATTGGATTTGCTCGCCCGGCCACGCAGTGGCGGAGCGGCATTGGACGATTCGCAGATCGGCTGGGACGCAGCGCTAATGGATGTGCTCGGCGAGAAACTGGGTTAGCCGTCTCCCCTGAACCTCTGCGTCGTTTGAATATTCGAGAAGACGCCCCTTATCAAACACCGCCGGGGCCCCCCTATAAGGCGTGATCGAAAACAGGACGCTTTTCAAACATAGGCCCACTAACCCCCAACTGCTACGATCGGCTATAACACAAGACATGACCGCGTCCGACCGACCCTCGTTCCCAACCACTCGGCTCCGCCGCTTGCGATATAACCCGGCGGTTCGCGCGTTGGTCCGCGAGACAAGCCTCTCGCCCGGCCGATTGATCCTGCCGCTGTTCGTCCGATTGGGCAGGGGGCTTCGCCAGCCGATCGAGTCGATGCCCGGCCAATTTCAGCTCTCGGTCGATGAGTTGGTAAAAGAAGTTCGCCAGGCGGCCAAGTTGGGCGTCGGCGGCGTGATTTTGTTCGGCATACCGGACGCGAAAGATGCGACCGGTAGCCAGTCGTTGTCCGATAACGGCATCGTGCAGCAGGCGGTCCGCGCAGCCAAAGATGCCGCGCCGCAGTTGCTCGTGGCGACCGACGTCTGCTTTTGCGAGTACACCGATCATGGCCATTGCGGGCCAATTACCGAGGCGTCTGGCGGCTGCCCGGACGTCGACAACGACGCCACGCTCGAACTGCTCGGTCGCCAGGCCACAAGTCACGCCGCGGCCGGCGCCGACCTCGTGGCGCCCAGTGGCATGATGGACGGCATGGTCGGCGCCATTCGCTCGGCGCTCGACGCCGACGGCCGCCAGCACATTCCGATCCTCAGCTATGCGGCCAAGTATGCCAGCGCCTACTACGGCCCGTTTCGCGATGCAGCTGAGAGTACTCCGCAGTTTGGCGATCGGCGAACGTATCAGATGGACCCGGCAACAGGCGCCGGTCAGGCGCTCCGCGAGGTGGAGCTCGATCTAGCCGAAGGTGCCGACATGGTGATGGTGAAGCCGGCCTTGGCCTACCTTGACATCATTCGCCAAGTGCGCGACCGATTTCCCGGTGTGCCGCTGGCGGCCTACAGCGTCTCGGGCGAGTACAGCATGATCCGCGCCGCGGCGGAGCGTGATTGGATCGACCAGCAGGCGATCGTCCTCGAGACGCTGACCGCCATCCACCGCGCAGGCGCCGGCATCATCCTCACCTATTGGGCCAACGACGTTGCCCGCTGGTTGAACGATTGAGGTCGTGTCGGACGAGGTCAATTGGAAGCACCCCTGGTTGAATGAATAATTGTAGGGAACGTGCCTCCGTGCCGTTCCGGGTATCCGGCGCAACGGAACGCCACGGAGTTCCCTACCCGGCGCAACGGAACGCCACGGAGGGCGTTCCCTACAGTTCCCGCCCGTCGACCAGATGATATAGAAACTGATGCTGCGAATTGAACAGCCGCCGATAGCTACAGAGCACAACGGCCACGGTGCCCAGCGAGGTGGCCGAAGCGACAAGGAACATGATCACGATCTGATAACGGACGGCCTGAGCTGGTTCGGTGCCCGAGAGCAATTGGCCCGTCATCATGCCGGGCAAGCTCACCACGCCGACGATCATCATGGCATTGATGATCGGGATCATGCCGGTGCGGACCGCCTGTCGGACCGGTCCGGACGCGGCTTCCCAGCGGGTGGCGCCGAGGGCCAGCAGCGTTTCGACCTGGCTGCGCTGCGAGGCCAACGTGTCGGTCAGTGCATTGAGGCCCAAGCTGATGCCGTTGAGCGTGTTGCCGAGCACCATGCCCAACAGCGGAATCGCATACTGCGGTTGATACCAGGGGTGGTCGCCGCGCACCACAACAAACAGGGCGAACGAGGTGATCAACCACGTAGTGATCCAAATCGAGAGGATCGTATCAAGCCACATGCCCGGGTAGCGGCGGTGCGAACGACGAACAGCCGTCACGCCGGCGATCAGTGTCATCAGCAACATCACGGCTACTACGTTGACCCACTGGTCAAACTGAAAAACTGTTTTCAGCACGAAGCCGACCAGCAGCAGTTGCACGACGGTTCGCACAGAAGCCAGGAGCAACGTCCGCTCCATGCCGAGCCGCAGGGCGACCGAGATCGCCGCGCTGACCACGATCAGCAGCGCCGCGAGGGCAATATCAAAATACTGAAGTTCTACATAAGAGTCCGCCATCTCAGATTTCCTCAACCAGTTGACCGTCGCTGAGCTTGATCACTCGCTGCGCGGCGCGGTCGGCTTTCTGGGCGTCGTGGCTGACCCAAACGGTAGCTCGTCGGTTGGCGGCATCGGCGACCCACCGCTCGACAAGTTGCTCGGCGGCGTGCGTGGTGGCCGCGTCCATTGCCGCAGTTGGTTCGTCGAGCAGCAGGACCGCGGGGTCGAGTTGCAGGACACGTAGCAGCGCGACGATTTGGGCCTCGCCGCCCGACAGGTCACCGGACCACTTGCTCAGAAAACCGGCGTCGCGGCCGAGTGCCGTCAGCCAATCGAGCACGCGGTCGCGATCGAACTGCTGCTGTCGATGAATGTAAAGCAAGAACGGACTGCGAAGCACGTCTTCGACCGATCCTTCGACGAGCGACGCCCGTTGGTGTAGGTAGACAACCTGGCTACGAAACGCATTGACCTGACGATTCGCTACGGGCCGATCGTTCCAGAGCACTTCGCCCTCGTCGATCGGATCGAGCAGCGACATGGCCCGCAGCAGCAAAGTCTTACCAGCGCCAGACGAACCGGCCACGGCGACCCGGTCGCCCGCGTGGACTTCGACAGAAATGCCGCGCAGCAGCCAACCTTGACGATCGGCTCGACGGCGACCAAGGGCTCGTGCGCTGAAAAGTGCAGACATCGAAATCAAAACGTAGGACCTGTGGTATTCATGATATGGACCACCAACAGCCTACGTTACAGTAACGTATCTTCCAACATGTCTAACAGGGCCTCGTCCCAGATGGCCTCTATGTTGTGGGAAGAAGTGTCGTTATGCACTGAGCCAGTCAGCAGATCGAGATTATACCGCGTGGTCTTACTGCTGCCCGTTGCCAAAGTCGTCAGCAAGCTATCGTCGTTGCTCGCCAAATTGTCCTCAATCGCCAACACGTCCAATCTTGAAGGAGACGCATTTCCGGCAGACAAAAGACTCACCACAAACGGCCCAGAATTGACTTCCGCGTCGGCTGCCAACGCCGATGCACTGGCGCCGGGTGCTGCTAATGTGCTTGCTGATGAGGCCGCTGCCGAACAACTTGCCGAAGGCGCTGATGTCGCCCAGATCGAACTTGCCGTTGCCGTCCACGTCGCCGGTAGTGTCCGCAAAAACTCCCGGGTAGGCTAGGTCGTATGTTGCCCAATCGACAAGCGACTGAATCAACGGAGCCACATCGCCCAGGTTAATCAAAAAGTCACCATTCGCATCGCCTGGGGTCATGGATGCTTTCGGGTGTTTGATGGCCAGTATGTATTCTCCGCTCGTCTCTTCAGAACTTGCAACTTCAATGAAGTACGAGCCCGCACCATCCTTGGGTACTCGGTAACTCAGCTTCGCGTTTCGGCCATCGGTTGAGGAGTTGTCGTCCGACGCGACTAGATTGTCATCCGCATCATAAAGCCGTATGACCGGATCGAGCACGTTGACAAACTCGCCCGAACTGGCTGCGGGCGTGAATGTCTCGACATTCAGTGGTTCATGGTCCGCGAGTGTCACGGAATAGAAATCGCTCGCATCCACGGTCGCCGGATCATAGGGGTCTAGGAAGTCGACAACAAAATCACTCGGCGGGCTTGATACGAATTCCGCTTCGGCCGGCGAGCTGCTAATGACGACCATTCCTTGATCCAGCGTACCTGTGGAGAGACCAAATGCGATAGAATTCAACGTATCTTCTTCCGTGCCTGTGAATCCTTCGTTGGCAACAAAGAGATCTTTGCCGAAGTCGACGTCTAAATCATCGCCGGCGCCTCCTTCGAAGATGCCGTTCGGACCGACTCCCACGGTGTTTGCCAGGAACCCACCCTGGTCCATAATGTTCGCCAGTGAATTGAACTGATATGTGTGCTAATTGGCGAAGAAATGGCCCGCTTCATGCGACACGATATTACCGACGCCGACACCGATCAAGTCGATAATAGAGGCTCCCCCACCCAGGGGAAATTTATTGAGTGAATTGGGATTATCGCTCGGTGCGCTCAGTAGATCGAGTAAGACGATGGCGGACTCTTTCGTCTCGAAGTTTCCTACATCAATGGACTCTGCAATGCCGATCGTGCTGATCCCGAGTTCATCAATGGTCCCTCCAACGATAACTCGACTCACATTGGGCTGGCCAAACGGGTCGAGGCCGAAACGGTCGGTATGATCGCGGCTGTTGAGAATCTCAATGTCATAGTGGCCGTCGATTCCATCGGACTCGAGGTCGCCGTTATTGCCCAGCAATCCGATATCCGCGAAGTTTTCTTCGGCCGAGGCGATGGTCGAATCAATCACAGCATCTTCGTCAGCCGGCGTCAGGCCCCAGCCATCGAGGAAATCTGAAAGCGGCGAGAGTGTCCGCTCTCCAGGCAATCCGAATGAGGCCGTGTCGAACACGGCGCCGTCGAAATCGAGGAACAGGATTTGGTGGTTACGTCGCGGTTGCAACTCCAATTCCGGACGGAACACTCGGAGGTTGAGTACGTAAGGACCAACGCCTTCATCGACCGCGATTGTGTACGTGCCTGGCGTATCTATAACCCAGGACAGCGAGGCGTTTCCTCCGCCAGGCAACGGCGAGGCGCCCGGATAAATGAAGCTAATATCTTGATTCGAGCCGATGAGTTCCTGGTTGCTCGCGCTACGGAGAGTAAGATGGCTTGCACTGAAGTCGACGTTGGCCTCCAGAATGTCTCCCGCGTCCAACTCGAAGCTATAGAAATCCTTGTCGAACGCATCCAGACCAATGGTAATCTGGTAAGTTCCCTCGCTACCAAATCCGAACCCGGATCCAGAGTCAAAAGGTTCATCGGGAACGAACGAACCGTAGCCAGCCACCGACACGAAGTAATCATCGTTGGCAGGGGCATCGAACGAAAGTAAGCTGCCGAAAGAAACTCTGTCGTCGTCGTTAAAATCGAGAAGTGCTCCGCTGCTATTCCAAATCGCGACGAACGGATCTAAATCGTCAAACGGAAAGAGTGTATCGATATCGACAACAATGGTTTGCCCGGCCGTGACACCCGAGACCCGAAAAAATCGAAGTCACCCGATCCGCTTCCGCTACTTCCGTGTGGACCATTCCCGATGAACCCACTGGTGACAACCGCGCCGCCGCTCACTAAGCCCGTGTTGTTGGCTAGCAAGATCGACCCGTTGTCTTCCGCAAAGGGGCCAATGGGCGTGATCACGGCGGGAGGGACCAACCATCCAAAAACGTCTACGGCAGGGTCTTCACCAACACCCGTGCCCAGGTCGACGATCGGTTCGGCAGACCCCGGGCTACTTGCAGCGCGAGCAGCACCCGGCCAGCGACTGGGGAGCGACGAAGGCCAGGTTGGCGATGAGCATCATCGAGCAGAAGGGGACCAGACCGGTGACCAGGGCCAGTGAGATCCACATTGGTACGGCCAGTGCCAACAGCAACGGCCGGGCCAGCCGGTTCCAGATGAGAATGCCAAAGGCGATCTCGAAGAGCACGATCGAGTGCGTCCAGGTGTTGAGCACGTAGATGTTGTCGTGTAGCCCAGTGAAGTCGACCAACGGGCCATCGGGTTTGGCGATCAACCACCAGATACCGTCGCCAAACCACCAGACGCCCGGCTCTTCGGCCGTCGAGGGCTCGGCCAACTTGGCTAAGCCCATCATCAGGTACACGACGCTCAGGTGGACTTGAACCAGTCGGACCGCGATCGTGGCCGCCACGCTCCGATCGGCGAGCGGATCGCGATGTCGGGCCTCCGCTGCCTCGGCGGTTTCATTGCGTCGCGCTCGGCGGCGGTCGAGCGACAGCGGCGCGGGACCGCTGCCGAAAAACAGACTGCCCAGACAAACATAGGCCATGACCAGGACCAAGATCGGTTCCAACTCGGCGGTGAGCATCAGCGCGCGATGGATGTACGAAAGGATGACAACCAGCGCTAGTGCGGAAGTGATCCGTGTCCACAGACCGAGCGTGAACAGCACTAACACAATGAGCGACACAATGTGACAAGCCCACAGTTCGGCCGAGCTGTGGGCAAGAAACAGATAGGACGGACGGAAGTCGGAGACGGGTCGCCCGCTCACCAGATCGATCGACGCGGTTTCTTCGATCACGCTCGACGGCAGCATTCCGCCCGGACCGAACCAGCGAACCAGGTCGAAACCGTAGGTGGCCACGACGTAGAGGGCCATCGACCCAACCGCCACGCGGAGTACGCCGAGTGTGAGCGGATGGGTCGGCGTGAACCAGAAACGATTCCAACCGTTTCCGAAGCCTTCACAGAGTTCGGACAGATACTTGGCGACCACACCGGCCATTTAGCGTTCCTTTCGTGGGACCTTTTTGAGCGGCGCGGTCTGGGCAGCGTTGTCGACCCTGACGATGTCGACTTCACCCCGGCTGACGATCAGATTGGCTTCGTACTGTGTGCCGAACAGGCGAGGATTGTTCGGATCGCTCTCTTCTGGATCGACCGAGGCGACGGCCCGAGGTGACCGCGCCATATGGTAACGGCAGCGAAAGCGGTGGATGCCAGAATCGATTTCGTTTTCGGCGAGCAGCGTACGGGCTACGGCGCGGGGTAGCAGGGCGGCCATGTTGTCGTCGCTTAGGTTTTTACCACGGGCGGCGAGGCTGGCCATGGTGCGATTCAGATTGAAATATCTTTGCCGACGAATGCCCGGCTCACCGAAGCTGCCGGGCAATTCGAGCAGACGGGTCTGTTCCTCGGATCGACTTTTTGGGCCCTGGGGCTGACTTTTTGGGTCGAGTTCGATTTGTGCGTAGTGATGGTAATCGAGTGACCGGTCGTAGGTCAGATGATAGTTGTAGCCGAGGTCCATGTGCAGCATCTGCAAGTAGGGCACCATGCCTGGAACGTTGCGAAGACCAAATCGCAGTTCGGACACCGAACCGATGTTCGACGCGACCGCCACAAACAGGGCAAACAAGTGCAAGAGCAGAACCATGCTGAGCGCCGTGCGGAGCCCGGAGGATGGCAGCATGTCAGAGCCGGTGCTAGTTGTCCCGGTATCAGCAGGCGATAGATTATCGATCGAGATTACTCCTGAGGGCGAGCCGCGGGCGTAAGCCCGTGGGTAATAAACGCTCGAACGCGCCGACACGCGCGTCATGTGTCGATCCCCAACGGCTTAATCGGCGTATTCGCGGTAACCGCTGTACTCGATTGGCCTGGACCTGTGCAAACCGCACAGGTTCCCATCGTGGCCAACGGCAAGTTTAGTTCCGTTGCGTCGGAGGCAGCCGGAACGCCGCAGAGGGCGTTCCCTACAGTAGTATCAGCGCATGAAAGAAGCCGAACCTCTGGGTCGAGATCCGGCTTCTTGAACCTTTTGATTGTGATCCGATGCCCGGCTCGCTCGCCGCGGCGAGTGGATCAGCAGTCATGTCGCGTTACGCCGAGGGAGCCTCAGGGGCATCGGCCTCGGTCGGGGCCTCACCACCACCACCGCCGTCACAACCGCAGCAGCGATGTTTCCGACCGGAGCAGCGATCTCGACCGTGGCACTTCTCACGACCGGAGCAGCGGTCACGGCCATGGCACTTCTCGCGGCCATTGCAGCGATCACGACCGTGGCACTTCTCGCGGCCATTGCAGCGATCACGACCGTGGCACTTCTCACGCTTTTCACGACCGCAGCAACGGTCACGCTTTTGACGACCACAGCAGTCACTGTCAGCCACGCCATCGCAACCATGACATCCATGGCCGGCGACCGCCTGGCTCTGTCCACCCATCAGGGCGATTCCTACCACCGCGAGAAAAATCGCGATGCCCAAAGCCAATGTGCGATTCATCCAAGAATCCTCCTCATAAAAACTGGTACCTAGGTAACTCGTTCGAAAGTTATTTGCCGTCCTAAGCAAAAATCCCTGTTTCGACGGCCACGGACAGGGCTGTTATGAAAAACCGGAGCCAGCGGGCATGGTTGAAAGGGGTTGCTAGCGTCCGAGGGAGCGGGGGTTTTCGATTGAAGGGCGGGAGATCAAATGAGGCGGGTGTTAAAGTTTGCCGGTTGCACAGTGTGCAGCCATTGGCGAAGTCTGGATGGTTAAAGTATCACAACTGACAGCATTGTCAACCGGCGTCGAGATTTATCGTTGCGTCAGGCAGGGGGTCTAGGAAGTATGCGATAAATGTTTGACCGTAAACCGTAACCCATGAATTGCGCAGATGCAAAAAGTTGCGCGGAAAAAGAGGCCTTTCGGACTGGTCTGTCGCTAGGGATGGAACGGCTAGATACACCACAAAACTGCGGAATGTGGCAGATTTTCAGCCGGATGGAAGAGGGCGGAGAGAGGAAAACTTTTTTTATGTTTGGCGCTCGGGAGGTCCGTGCCTGTTCTGGCTTGGAACGATTGTGCCGTTATTTCGGACCTGACTGGAACGGATCGTCCGGCTTGCGAGCTTCGAGAGTTGCCGTTTCCGACCGACGGCGTTGAGCCTCAACGATCTCCTGTTGCCGGATCATGTCCTCAGGATCCTCGAAGTTCAGGACCAAGGCGGGTTGATCGGGAAAAATCGAGGCGGACATGCCGGAGATAAGCCATTCTCCATCG
>CAUYYY010000049.1:0-9475 GCA_963577165.1 Planctomycetota bacterium
CTGATCGACGATTTGGTGACACAAGGGGTTAACGAACCGTACCGCATGTTTACCAGCCGCGCGGAGTTTCGGTTGCTGTTGAGACAGGACAATGCAGATCGTCGGCTGACACCGGCGGCGGCTGAGCTCGGATTAGTCGGCGCTGATCGACGACAACGGGTCGAGCAAAAGGAAGCCGAGATCAACCGGGTCATGCGCTTGTTGCAGCAGCATCGCTTCGGAGAGGTGACGCTTAAGAAGTATCTGCGTCGCAATGAGATTGAGTGGTCGGACGTGGTCGCCAGGCTGCCCGCTCTGGGCGATATCGACTCGGAGGTTGTGCATCAGGTGGTTTGCGACGTGACGTACGAGGGTTATATCGCGCGTCAACAGATCGAAGTCGACCGCCAGCGGCGGCTCGCCCATAAGCGAATCCCCAACGGGTTCGACTTCCATTGTATTGCTCAGCTACGTGCCGAAGCCCGGGAAACACTTTCCGCGATTGGCCCGGCAGACCTTGGCCAAGCCAGCCGGATCAGCGGAATTACGCCGGCCGATATTGCGCTGGTCATGCTCCACCTCGATGGTAAAAAAGGTCGCCCGACACAGGCCGTGTGATCGGAGGCACGCGTTGAAGAGGATTTGGCACCCCGGCTGCTGACAGAGGAGCTGCGGAGTTCTTCATGACACAGCAGCCGGGGTGCTGAAACCGTTACCCATCGGTCACCCCCTTACGGTCGCGGCTCGGTGCGATATGCCGCGGCCGGCTGCGACATTTTGACGAACAAGTCGGTCGTATTTCGGCTGACGTGGCATTGGCGACAGTTGGTCCGTTCGGGATGCGAGCAGACGATTTCCTGCCGAGCGGCTTGTCCGGCGTGACAGGCCAGACAGTTTTCACGCATGAATACCCGGTGTGGAATGACAGGCGGTGCTCCAAGGAACAGATGCTCGGCAGGTTGCGGCCGCTGGGGGATGCCTTGGAAATCACTTTTGACGAACAACTTTTCGGTCTGAGAAAAGACATGACACTGTCGGCAATTGGTCGACGCGCCCAAAGATAGAGATGCCGTTGCCAAATGCGGATTCGCCAAATGTGGATTCGGTGGCGCGAAACCAAGCGGCGGAGTGCTGCGGCCCGACCTGGTATGACAGGTGATGCAATTGGCACCCAGCGGCGGGCAGCGCGCGTCGCTGTGTCGGCAGCGGCGACCGTCGCGTCTGGCCCAGGCTCTTCGACCGAGCATCCTGCCACGCCGAGCAGCAGGAGAGCGGCGACGAAAGCCACGCTCGAAGCGGGGCCTGCTCTCGAAACGGGGCCTATTCTCGAAACGGGCGTGTGCATCAGACTTTTTCGATCCGGATAGCGCACTTCTTGTAGTCCGGCTCCTTGCTAATGTTATCCATGGCGTCCAAGGTCAGCCGATTGATAAGTTTGCCTTCGTCGAAGAAGGGGACGAAGACCGAACCGTGCGACGGCTGTCCGCGGCCATCGATGTTGGCCGGCAGAACCAATTCGCCGCGGCGGCTAACGAGCCGCACACGATCGCCGTCGTTGACGCCCAGTTGTTGGGCGTCGGCCCAGTTCATCTCGACGTACGCACCGGGAACGGCTTGATGAAGCTGTTTCACGCGGCGAGTCATCGAGCCGGAGTGCCAGTGCTCCAACACGCGACCGGTCGTAAGCCAGAACGGATACTCTTCGTTGGGGATTTCGGCAGCCGGATGATAGGGCCGTAGCCAGACGGCCGCCTTCTGGCCATATTTCTTCGCTTTGTAAAAGTGAACCCCTTTTTTCTTCTTCACATACGGATCGTGGCCCGCCGCGTAGCGGTAACGCGTTTCTCGGCCATCGACGACCGACCATCGCACGCCGCGCGCCGTTTTTAGATACTGGTAGCTGGCCAAATTTTTTCCATGGCCCAGTGTGAACTGGCGATACTCTTCGTACATGGCCTCATGCCAGTCGTCCTCGGGCCAGGGGAACAAATGGCCCATGCCCATCCGCCGGGCGACTTGCATGATCTGCCAGGCGTCTTCGGTGGCCTCGCCGGGCGGGTCGATCAGTTTGTTCCATTGCTGGGTGCGGCGCTCGGAATTTCCAAACACGCCCTCACGTTCCACCCAACCAGCCGAGGGCAGGATGAGATCGGCCACGGCGGTCATCGGCGCGGGATAGATATCGCTGACGACGATGAATCGCCCGTCGCCTGGCTTGCGGTCGAACCGATGCAAATTGGGCAGCGCGACCCAAGGATTGGTGACTTGAATCCACATCGCTTTCACGTCACCGCGCGTGAGTGCGCGAAACATGTCGACCGCGTGGTAGCCCGGCTTTGCTGGTATCGTGCCCGGCGGCAGGTTCCAAATCTTCTCGGCCTTGGCACGGTGTTCGGGATTCGTCACGACCATGTCCGCCGGCAGACGGTTCGAGAGCGTGCCGACCTCCCGAGCCGTTCCGCAAGCTGAAGGTTGGCCGGTGAGGCTGAACGGCTTGCTCCCGAGTCGACTGATCTTGCCCGTAAGCAGGTGGATGTTGTTGATGAGATTGTTCATCCAGGTGCCACGGACGTGTTGGTTTACGCCCATGCACCAGAGGCTGACAGTTCCGCGGTTCGCATCGCCGTACATGTCGGCCAGGTTGCGAATGTTTGCGATCGAGATGCCGATAATCGCGCTTACTTTTTCGGGCGAATAATCGGTCAGGAAGTGATCGAGCTCTTCGAGCAAACTGTCGCGACCTTTATCCTTAAATGTGTACCGGTCCGCTTGCTCGCCATAGCAACCGTAGCCGATCTCGTCCAAGTCCTCGATGCCACGTTTGAAAATGACATTCTCTTCAATAAAGGCCCGGTTGAACTTTCCGTGGGCCATGAGCAGGTGCAAGATCCCATTGGCCAATGCCAGATCGGTGTTGGGGCGGATCTCGATATAAAGATCGGCGAATTGCGAGGTGGGCGTGCGCCGCGTGGCAATGTCGACGATCCGCACGCCGGGATGCTTACGCTTGTTTTCCAAAATGCGGCTGAAGAGCACTGGGTGCATCTTCGCCATGTTGTTACCCCAAAGGATAAAGTCGTCACCAAGCTCGAAATCGTCGTAGCAGCCCATCGGTTCGTCGCTTTTAAATTGGGTCACGAACCCCATGACCGCGCTGGCCATACATAGCCGGGCATTAGGATCGATGTTGTTGCTGCGCATGCCGCCCTTAACCCATTTGAGCGCCGCGTAGCCGTCGAAAACGGTCCACTGGCCCGAGCCGTAGACGGCGACCGATTCCGGACCGAACTGATCGAGTGACGAGGAAAACTTCTCGGCAATCAGATCGAGCGATTCGTCCCAGCCGATCCGTTCGAATCCGTGTCCATCAGCCTTACGGCGCATGGGAAATTTGAGCCGATCCTTGCCATAGAGCATGGCCGGTAAGTGATAGCCCTTCGTGCAGAGCAGGCCCCGGTTGACCGGAGCGGCTTCGTCGCCACGGACCGCCGTCCCGCACACCGACCTCGACGCCGCAGCCCGTGCCACAGTAGCGACAGGGCGCTTTGTCCCATTGGACTGCGCCAGAAGCTTGGACTGCGCCGAAAGCATCGGCCGCGAAGACGCTTTCCGCGCAGCCGAGTGGCGTGGCAACCGCCGACGACACACCGAGCACCTTGAGAAAATCTCGACGATCCATGACGAACCTTGTCTCGCTTTTCGAAAAACACCTATAGGTTTAGCGCCTACGTTGAACGCGACGGCTTGCTGGAGTCAAATCAATGGCTGGCTCCACACTCGAGGCCTCCGGTTCGAGAACTGTGGCTTCCGGTTCCTTTTGCACGTGAGCCGGCTGCTCTCGGCGAGCGGTACGCTCGACTTTTTTCTTCTCAAACCATTCATGTTCGGGACGCGCGAGGACCTCATCGATTACTTTTCGCACCGCAGCGGCCCCGTCCGTGTTGCCTTACTCCTCGGCGTGGTCCGCCATTTCACGCGCTTCGGGGATCAACTCCATGTAGAATCGCTCGGCCACTTCGTACATGCCATGCCAATGGGCATAGTCGGGCGCCATCATCGAGGCTCCGTGACGCGCGCGACGGCCTTCGTGGTGCCAGAGATAGAACCAAGTCCACTCGATTTTGTCGTCGAAGGGTGTTTTCGACCGGATGCCGTCATCGAGTAAGGCGGCCATGATCTTCTGACCCGGCTTGGCGAACTTTTCGTTGTAATTTATTACGAAGTCGTCGTATTGTGCGTAGAACGCATCGACAAAGTTGCCGGTGTGACAGTGGATGCAGACATTTTTCATCCGCTGCCGCTTGGCTTGCCACGAATCATGAATGAGTTCTTTGCGCGCTTGGGGATCGGTCTCCTTGATGACCTTGCCGTTGATGTCGGTGTCCATTGCCAAGCTGACCGGCGGGCGGTTAGTCCAAGAGATCCGCTTGCCTGGATCGTGTGTGACCAACCCATCGCCGGTTTTGTCGTTGGCTCGCGAATGTTTGGACATATGACAGGTGGCACAAGTGGGCGCTTGCGTATAATCCTCGCCCAACACCCAATCTTTGGCGTCGAGATTCATGTGGTGTTTGAGATCGCGGAAAGCAACGCCGTGCTTCGATTCTTCGCAGATTTCTTTTTGTGGATGGTCGGGGCCGAGGTGACACTTGCCACAGTTCTCTGGCTGTCGGGCACGTCGGGGTGAGAATTCGTGTCGCGAATGGCAGGCCGAGCAAGAACCGCGCGAACCATCGAGATTGAGCCGGCCGATGCCCGTGTTGGGCCAACTGCCGGTATCGAACGTGGGCCGACCGTTACTGTCGCGCATGACGAGCGACACAGCATCCAGATTAGTCGGTTTGCCGTCCGCGTCGGGCTCTAGCTCGTCGACGGTGATCACGCTGCCATCGGTTGCGAGCAAACCGATTTTGCTGCCGTGACACTGCATGCAGCCGGAGTTGACGCTGGCCATGCCGTTGACCATATCGGCAGCCGGATGGCCGGGCGTTTTGCTGTGCGGATTGAATGGCACGCGGGAGCCTTCGACCGTTTCGGCCAGGAAGTTATCGAGCGATTGCAGGATGTTGCCCGCTTCGGCATGATGGCTGGCCCCGAATTCGGACGCCTCTTTCAGATGACAGCGACCGCCATCGCGTGGCGTAACGATGGCGGCAATCCTAACGTTGTAATGGTCGAACCCATCGATGTCGTTTTTCTCCGCCTTGTGGCAGTCGACGCAACCGACACCTTTGGCGGCGTGCGTGCTGCCCTGCCAGTGGTCGGTGATGCTGGGCGACTGCTGCTGGTGGCACTCGACGCAACGCTTGCTATTCTCGGGCACAATGATGTGTGCGCCCGGAGGCCGACCTCTTGTTCGCGACGAACGACCTCGGCACGCTGCACATAGAGCAGCGAGATCAGAAACGCAATACCGAGAATGATCGTTTGTTTCGTCTTGAGTGTCATGTATTTAGCCGTCAAGAAAAATGACGATAAGATTGCTCGCTAATGTGCGACGGCCGCCTCCCAGACGGTGAGTCCGATGATGAGACAGACGGCGACGATACCGATATGTACGCTGGCTTCTTTGCAGCCCGGAATCTTTTGCAGCTGGGCGTCAATCCACGGCCAGATGAACATCGTAAAGACGATGAAGCCCATGCTCAGCACGGCAAACGTCGGGCCAAACATCTTGAGCCAGACAAATGTGACATAGAAAAACCACTCGGGTTTAATGACCTCGGGTGTTTGCAGCGGATTGGCGCGCTCACCCATCGTGGCCGGCAACACCGTGGCCAACACACTGAGCAAGATCATTAGCATCAGCCCCATGATCAACTCGGTCATCATGTGGTCGGGGGAAAAGTTGAAATGGGCCGGCTTGTCGGGGTCCTCGTCGCCGAATTTTAGTTCGGTGACCCCGTGCAAACGAATCAAGAGAACGTGGACCACGATCAGCGCCACCATGGTCGTCGGCAGCACGGCCGCATGCAGGATAAAAAACCGCGATAGAGTGCGTTCGTTGTATTGGTCGCCGGCCAGAAGCAAGTGTTTGAAGAAACCGCCAACCAGGGGTACGGTGTCGGAGATATTGGCGCCGACCGTTGCTCCCCAGTAGCTGAGCTGCTCGAACACCAGGCTGTAGCCGGGAATCCGACGCCTAGCGAGCAAAGCAGCAGACACATGCCGATGATCCAGTTGATTTCACGCGGACGGCGATAGGCGCCCGTGAAGTAAATCCGCATTTGGTGCAGAATCACCGCGGCGATCATCAACGTGGCCGCCCATTTGTGGATGCTGCAAAAATACCAACCGAGCGTAACGCTTTCGGTAATGTATTGGACCGACTCGTAGGCAGTCGAAGGCGAGGGCTGGTAGTAGAAGGCCAAGAAAATGCCCGTAAATATCTGGACAACAAACAGATAGGCCGGCGTAACACCCAGGCAAAACCACCAGCGACGCATGTGGTTCGGAACCGGCTCGTTTGTCCACTCGCGCAGCTGGTCACCTTCGACCGGGATGCGTTCTTTGAGCCAAGCGGACACTCGCTGCATATCAGACGTCCTTGATCCTGCTGGTCCGTGTGTCAGCCAGGCCATCCGTTGCCGGTCGGTTGTGAGCCGCCTTGGCTACGCCGGCTTCCGGCTTGATGAGGGCCTCGAACTGCATCTCGATGAAGAGCAGTCCGTTTTCCACCTTCAGGGGATACTCTGGCAGACGTTGATTGTCCGCGAGCGGCGGGCCGGCGATCGGCGTTCCTTCGGAATCGAACGCGCCGTTGTGACAGGGGCAGAAGAACCGCTCGTTGTGCGGCTCCCAATGCACACGACAGCCGAGGTGCGGGCAGGTGCTTGAGAGCGCAAGAAAATCAGACGCCGGCGGTTCGACATTTGGCGAGCTGTCGGCACTGCGGGTGATGACGACCGGTACTCCGGCCGGCGACCGGTACGAAAGGAACCTCCCGGAGAGACCGCACGGGTTTCAACAACAAACATCCAAGCGGTGCCGCGATCGGTGGGATACAAGAAGCGTCCCGCCATCACGGCAAATGTGCCATAGCTGGCAGCCAGCCCGGCGGCCATGCCGATCCCGGACGCAGTCGTGAGAAAATCGCGCCGATCCGAATCCGCCGCCGATTCATCCGCGGAACAGCGTTCGCTGCCATCCCCGTCGTGGGCATCTTTGTCACGGGCATCGGCCGCTGCCGAACGCTCAGCCAGGTCAGGTCTCCCATAGGGCTGTGGGCCATTATAGCCAAATAGCGGTGAAACGGGAGACCACATGAACTAAGTTTTCTCAGGGCAGCCACACAGCGCAGCCGCCTGCCGCCACAGGCGACTCGCCGTGGCGAGCCGCAACCCAAGCCCGCAACCCGAAACCCAAGGAAGATAGCCATGAAAAACACCAAAAGATACGAAAATCAGAAACGATCAACGCAGAGCCCGCAGAAAATGTATTGATGAAAAAACCACCGACAAATAAGTCTTCCTCCGCACACCCCCGCACACCTCTGCACTTCTGCGTTCATGCACCCTACTTCCTGTTTTCATTCACGACAATTCGCGTAATTCGCGGGCCCTCAATTAGACGCCGCGTGGGACTCGTGCAGCTCGGCCCATCCTTATAGTTTCTGCCGGCAATGACGTTTCGACCGGTTTTGATGCCCAGGGATGGATATCCCTACGTCTTGCTGCCACATCAATTTGATCGGGTGCAACTGGCAGGAGCACAAAAACGCCGGCCAATTTGGCCCAGGCCCAAATAATAACCTAGACTTTTCAGTAGGAAGAGTATCGCCAGATACCGGCCGGGCTTATCGTCGATTCCGACACGTTCGTTTTGGCTTGGCGGAACATCGTGGTCTGGCCGTGGAAATCCAGGGGCCAAAGCCGTTTCAGGCTGCAACGAATGTTCGACGAGCACTGCAACGAATGTTCGACGAGCAATCGTTTGCATCGGAATGGCAATTTGAGTTTCGCTTCGCGCAGCCGAACGCCGAGAGACAACCATGAATCGTAACACGAAATTAAGATTAAGAAAGACATCGAACCTGCGAAGGGCGGCCATAAAAAGACGGGGCGTTGCCGTCGTGGAATTCGCGGTCGTGGCTCCGGTCCTGTTCTTGGTCATCTTCGGAATGTTCGAGATGGCCCGAATGGTGATGGTCAAGCAGGCGGTGGTGAATGCCGCACGCGAGGGTTGCCGCGAGGCGTGCCTGGCCACGACGACCAGCGCGGCGGATGTGGACACGGCGGTTCGCACCCATTTGCAAAACGTGGTACCGAACGCTTCGAACCCTAGTACGCTCCGCGTTACCTGTACGCCTGCCAGTCTATCGGCAATCACCTCAGGAACCGCCGTCACGGTGGACGTCCGGTGTAATTTCTCGGACGTCAGTTGGATGCCGAGCAACTTTTTGGGATTACCCACTATGGTGGAGATTCGCGGAACATCGGTCAAGATTCGAGAGTAGCGTCGGCTCATTTCGAGTGACATAAAATCGGCCAACGAAAGAACAGAGCAAATCAAGATGAACACCACCAAGGAAAGAAAACACAATCGGGTGGATCTCGCGGATCGACGTGGCGCGGCCATTGTCGAGTTTGCCGTGGTGTCGCCGCTGCTGTTCCTGTTGGTCATGGGCGCGATCGATGTCGGACAATACGTCAACGTCAGCCAGACGGTCAGCGACGCGTCGCGCGAAGGGGCCCGGCTGGCCGCACAGAACGAGATGAGCTCGTGTTCCGCGGTGGAAAATGTCGTTCTCGAATATCTTGAGGACAGCTTTCCGAACATCTCGGACGCCGCACTGAGTGCGGCGACGTCCATAACGGTCACGAACAGTGTCGGCACACCAGTCACCGATCTGACGACGATCGCCGCGGGCTCCTCCCTGACGGTGCAAGTCGATTTGGAGTTCGACACCGTGCGTTGGATACAGAGTGTCAGTTTGGGAAGCAACCGATCATTGTCCACAACAACCACAACGCAGCGAGAATAGCCTTATACAACCTTTGGAAGTCCAACTGAGAGAAATTCTGATGAGAAACACAAAAACAAATCGCAAGCTGAAACGTCGTGGAGCCGTCACGGTTCTTGTGGCAATCTTGTTGATTCCTCTGTTGGGCATGGTGGCCTTCGCGGTCGACTATGGTTATCTGTTCAAAACTCGGACCGATCTGCAGCGAACGGCCGACGCCGCGGCACTTGCCGCCGTGCAGAGTTTGATTCCGGCGCCCGATGGCACCCAGGACTTGGCTGCGGTTCGCACGGCCCTGCGGTCGTACGCCACCTCGAATGCCGCGTCGGGCTTCCAGGTTCTCGATTCCGACATCGAGATCGGGCGGTACGATCCGTCCACGATCTATTCAAATCTGACGCTACTGAGTTCGGGTACGCTCGACACGGTTCGCGTAACGGTCTGGTACGACAGCACCGCCAATTCGCCCGTGTCGCTCTTTTTCTCTCGGGCACTCGGCATCCATTCGGCGCCGGTCACCGCGACCGCCACGAC
>CAUYYY010000050.1:0-9461 GCA_963577165.1 Planctomycetota bacterium
TTCATTGCCCTAGAGCATTTCATATTTTTGTTTAAGGGGTCATTCTTTCGACTTTCGATAACTCCTTCACCCACGCTCTTTACGCCCGTGGCTCGCCCTCAGGAGCATTTGTGAAATGCCCTAACAAGGGTCCGACTTCCGTTCTAGGTTCGATATCTTCTCGACGCGCCGCGCATGCCGTCCTCCTTCAAAGTCGGTCTTCAACCAAACCTCAACCATCCGGTCGACCAGTTTCTCGCCCAGCATGTCCGCCGACAAACACAAGACGTTCAGATCATTATGACGACGACTCATTTCGGCCGTTAATTCGTCGTGGCATGGCGCCGCACGCACGCCCGCAAACTTGTTGGCCGTAATTGCCATGCCAATTCCCGTGCCACAAATCAGCATGCCGCGATCGACCGCCGCGGCGCTCACCTTCTCTCCCACCATCGCGGCGTAATCCGGATAGTCGACGCTCTGGGCCGATCCGGCACCGACGTCTTCCACCGTGTGCCCGCCCGATTTGAGCAGGGAGACAAGCTTGGACTTCAGCTCGTAACCCCGGTGGTCACTGCCGATCGCGATACGCATGACTGGGTACTCCGTACGGGGAAGTGATACGAGTGTAAGAACCGAGCCTGTCTCTTCAACTTTTCAACTCTTTGACTTTCCGACTCTTTCCGTCAACTCAATCTCTTGGGCCCAAGCCGCCAGTTCCGCATCAATCTGCTTCGCACAATCGAGGTACACTTCACGCGAGCCGCCGATCGGATCCGCCACGTCGTTGCCGTCGTGTCGCAACAAATGGACTCGCTCGGCCGCGTCGGGCCAGTGGGTCACGATCGCGTCGCGATGGGCCCGCGTCATGGCCAAAACCACATCCGCATTTCGGACCAGTTGTTCGGTCAGTGGTTGCGATGAGTGCTCAGTCAGATTCAGTCCCATCTCGCGTATCACGTCGTGGGCCTCGGTCGTGGCCGGCGTGCCCCGACCGGCCGCAACGCCCGCCGATTCTACCACAATGCTTCGGTCTTCAAGTTCTTCGATTTTACAGCCCACGCGCTCAGCCAATCGCCGACGCAACAAAGCCTCGGCCATCGGGCTCCGGCACGTATTGCCCGTACAGACCAGCACCACCATAAAACTTGCCAGCCGTTGGAGTGTCGCATCCGTCACCACACCTTCACGCAGTATTTCATAGCGATCTCCATCGACGCGGACCACCGACGACGGCTGCCCATAGTGGCTCGGCCCGTCGTCTAAAATCAGCGTCACGTCGTCGGCCAGCTGTCGGACGATTTCATCCGCATCGACGGCGTCCGGCTCGCCCGACCGGTTAGCGCTGGTCAATACCATCGGTCCGGTCAACATCCGCAGTACGTCTAATATCATCGGGTGAGCGGGAACGCGCAGCCCGATCGTTCCGGACGGCGCCACTGCTTGCTGGACCGAGTCGGGAAGTTGACGTACCAAACTTTCCGATTCCTCGTCGTCGACCACCAGTGTCAGCGGACCGGGCCAACACCGCCTTGCCAGCCGCCTTGCCAAAGGCGTCATTCGTGGAACATAGTCGAGCGCGTCGTCCGCGCTCTTGAGTGCCAGCGTCAGCGGCTGCCCCGCCGGGCGGCCCTTGGCCTGCAGCAGCCGATCGACCGCCTCGGCATTGATCGCACTGGCTGCCAATCCGTAAACGGTCTCGGTGGGCAGGGCCACCAACCCGCCTTCGGCCAACGCCTGAACGGTCTGATGGACCACATCGCGCGCGTCTTCTGCGTGTCGTATATCGAGAACAAACGGGGGCATCGACACCTGCGCGGCCAACCGACGCGCTATAGTATGTTTTTAAGGAAATAGGCGCCGGCGATTTGGTGTGCCACTCCGAGGGCGCATAAACGTACGCCACCCAAACGCTTGTCGCTTCTACTTTGTCGGCGCAATACGTTACTATACTGGTCGTTGCGCACATGGGTCAAGTGACTAGCCGACACCAGCAGATTACGAAATACCGAAATCACGATCATTGGGTTTTCGCCGGGAAAAACCAGTAACCGCTGACCTCATGTCCGTGCGACTCGCACTAGCCAGGCGGGCAACATAAACGAGAGAAATACGAATGACCGCGTACTGATTGCGGCTTGCCTTGGCGGTGATTATCTTGTCGCGGATTAGGTCGCCATCCAGATCGGTCACGTTGACGTTGACGGTCAGAGTAATTGGGAAAGGGGCAATTGGGAAAGGACCCGTCGCGAAGTTTGGAGATTCGTTGCGAAGTTTGAGAATCTTGGTCCCTCTGGCTGGCGGTACGGTTGTTTGAGTGGTATACATACAGTCGATATGCCTCTCTCTGAGTGGGTGTAGTTTTTATGCTGTAAAACTGCCAGACGGCCACGAGGATGTCCATGCCCAGCACGATCCTCCAGCGTCGCTCCAAGGAAACTCGCGGGAAAACAATTCGGCGCAAGGTGCTCAATCGGATTGTTGAAAACGATCTGATACGCCGTGTCAGCTACGACGAGTATCGCGACAAGGTCTCGGATGTGTATAGTGGACCCAAAGGAGCTTTGTTGGCCACCTGCAGCCTGCTTTCGCTGCACGTGCCACTGGGCGAACGGCTCTTTCGCGAACGCAAGTTTGACCTTCGTGGTGCGCGTGCGATTCTCGACGTGGGCAGCGGTGCCGGCCAGATCGCAAAGCATCTGATCAAATATGCCGACCCGCAGGCCAGCATCACCTGCTTCGATCTGTCTCGCCAAATGCTTCGCCGCGCCCGCGTACGTCTCAAGTCGGATGTGCCCGAATTTGTGAACGCCGATCTATCGCGAATGCCGTTCGCCGACAACTGTTTCGACTGCATCACGTGTGGCTACGTACTCGAGCATCTGCCGGATCCCCGGCCTGGCTTGGTCGAGATTGCCCGCGTTTTGCGTCCGGGTGGCAAGATGCTGCTTCTCACGACCGAAGATACTTTTTCCGGCGCTTGGACCAGCCGCGTGTGGTATTGCCGCACATACAATCGCCGCGATCTGCATAATCTTTGCGAAGAACTGGGCCTACGTTGGAACAGCGAGCTCTGGTTCACCCGGATGCACAAGGCGATCCGTGCCGGCGGTATCTGTGTCGAAATTCAGCGCCGCTGACTCCGCCTGTCATCCACCCAGCGCCACACCGCTGCGCAACACCAGCACGGCCAGTTCCGGTGGGCAGTTCCACCGAATCGGCATCAGACTGGCGATCCCTCGGCTCACATGTAGCAACGTCGGCGGCACATCGAACGTGCCCGACGCATATTGTGTTCCCAGTCGGCTCGGACTCACGACCGGACCCAACACGGGAAAACAAATCTGTCCGCCGTGTGTGTGGCCTGCCAACATCAAGTCGAAGTCATGTTGCCGGGCCCATTCAATCTGATCCGGCGCATGCGAGAGCAGCACCCGCAGGGGTCGCCCGTCGCTGGTCGGATGCCCGTCGCCCTGGGGGTAATGCGTCATGTCCGCCGCTGGCGAGAACCACGGCAACTCGTTGCCAGCCAAGATGATTCTGTGCTTGCCCACGCAGACCTCTTGAGAGCGACTTCCCAGGTTGGTCAATCCACAATCGATCAATTGTCGCCGAACTCTGCCCGCGTCTACCCGCTTATCGTGGTTACCCAGCACGAAGTAGACGCCGTATCGTGCTCGTAAGGAACCGAGTATCTCGCGTCCCCACTCTATACACGCCTCGGTGTCGAACAGGTCGCCCGTGATCGCGACAATATCGACCTGCTGCTCATTCACGCGCTCAACGACATGCCGGTAAAACGATTTGCTGATGCGGCCACTCATGTGCAGATCGGAAACATGCGCGATCGTCAGCCCGTCCAGCTCCGGTTCGAGTCGCTCGATCCGCAGCTCTTTACGCTGAATATGCAACTGAAATACTTCGTTGCCGGGCAGCCGCGAGAGCAGTTCGGTCCACCGGCTGCCGGCTGGTCGGTGGCCAAGCTGCTCGATCAAGTCGAGCGACGTCGTATGGTTCGATAGCAGGGCCGCCGACTGGTCACCACCAAGGAGCGTCCGAATTCTGCGACCGATCGAGCTCAGGGCCATCAATAAGCAGGGCGACAGATACAGTAGCGATATCCAGATTCCGCTGCCCGCCGTGTAGCCGACCGCGACCGACACTACGATTACGACCATCATCGACCAACAAAAAATGGTCAGCAGATGGACCAACCCCTGCGACAGACCCGTACCGTGGATCCGATTGACCAGCGACATCCACAGCACCACGTGACCGACCGCGGCCAGCGCAAGCAAAATGACTTCGGGTATCGACATGATTCAAACGATTTTTCTCCGCTCTCTGGCTCTCCGCTCCGTCAAGAGTGTTAGACCGGCCCGTAGACGGTGATGATCTTCTCGACCGATTCGAGCAGTTGGTCAAGGCGGAACGGCTTGAACAGCTCTGCCTGCAGTCCGGCCTGTCGTGCTTTCACAATCGAGTGTCCCGGATCGTACCCAAAACCGGTCATCAGCACGATCGGCACGACTTCCATCATCTCCTGCATTTTGCACATCAGTTCGTAGCCCGTCATGTCGGGCAAACGCACATCGGCGATAATCACATGATAATTTTCTTCGCGGCCCAAATTCCGCACCATGTAGACCGCTTCCGCCCCGTCGTGCGCTGTCTCGACCACACATCCATACCGCTCGAGCAGCGCATGGGCCGCGCTGCGAACACTTTCATCCTGATCGACCACCAACATCCGCCGCCCCACCAGCGCGGGGCGCGAATCGGACGGCTGCAACAGTGGCTGCGCCTGCACCGGGGCCATCTTCTGACCTACTTTGTGGATCACCTGTTTGATATCGCGTGCGTTCCGAAGAATCCTTTGCAACCGATCGATCACCTCCGGCTCGTGACCGATATAACGCTCCATGACGTTGACTGCCTCGTTCAAAATATCATCCACCGGCAACGCCACCGCCGCGTGAATCGCCTCGACGCTCTCGGCCGCCGCGCTCGCTTTTTCCGCAGCCAACAGCTCGAGCGTGTTTAGCGCCACCGCCACGTCACGTGCGAAAAGTTCCAAAAACTGTAAGTCGCTGTCATCGTACGCCTGCGGCTCCGGGCTCTCTACATTGAACGTCCCGATCACTTGCTCGTGGAATACCAGCGGTACGGTGAGCGAACTCCGCGCGTCCTGGGCGCCTTCCAGGTAGAGTGGATCCTCGGCGATTTCTTCGCACAGATAACTCTTACCGGTCGCCGCCACAAATCCTGTTACGCCGTTCTTCTCGGTGCCGGCATACAACTTTCGCTCGGCCGCCTCGGGCTTCATGCCCGACGAGAGCAGCGGTTCGAGGATACTCGTCTCCGGATCGAGCATGCGGATCTCGACGACGTCGTAATTAAGCAAGTCCTTCGTATAGTGCAAGATGTTCGACTTCAGCAGCTCGATCCGTTCTTCCACCGACATATTCGCGATTTCGTCGGCTGTCAGATCGGCCAGTTCGATCCCCGCCTGGTGAATCGCCGCCAGCTTTTGCTGCTGCAACATCTCCAACGCCACGTCGCGAACCGTCACCACCAGATGCTGTGGCGGGCCTTGCTCTTCCAATACCGGAGCCGCATGAACGTGGAAGTAACGATTCTCATCGCAACGCAGTGTGCTGCTGCTCGGCATGCCGGTCGCCAACGCCGTATGAAACGGACAGAAGTCGGGCCCCAGGATCTCCGGGCTGCCTAGAATCGTATAAAAGTTGCTGCCCACAACGTTTTCTTGCCCACTCCATTCGCGTAGCCGTCCATTGCCCCAGATGATCGTGTTCTCGGCGTCCAAGAGCACAACGCCGTCGGGCATCCCTTCCAGGATCTTTTCGTTCTGAAGAAGGCGGCCGATCGTCACCGCATCGTTGAGTCGATCCGACGCGACGAATACGCCCGCAAAGGTTTCCTGCGCCAATTGAGCTAAGGCGCGAACGTCGTTTTCAACGTCAACGACCTCGTAGCGCTCAGTGAGACGCTCGCGCAGTTGGCCGCCCTGGTTCAGGCCGTCACCTAAATACAAGATTTTTGGCTTATCCGGCAACGTCTGCGCTTCTCCGTGCCCGTTGTCTAATCTCTACGCCGTCAACTCTACGCATTACAGGAGCCGTGCGGGGGCCTCACAAGCGAATCACGAATTTGCCCCGCTACCGACTAACATCGGTCAATGCCAGTCGTTAGGTTGATTTACCTCCGCACGTTCGGTGCCTTTCTTTCTTCGCCAGACCGCATGGTCCCCACCGCCGCTACAGACCATCAAGAAACCGTAGTCCAAAAGTAGGGGTTCGGTTGCTTTGATAGCCGCAAGTTCATCGCCCTTCTTTAATAGCCGCCAGGCGGGAGCCGGCGGTTGCGCTAGGAGTATTATTTCCAGCGCTAACCGCCGGCTTCCGCCTGGCAGCTACGATTCAACGATGTCGCCAAAAAACCAGTTGACAGCACCGGCACGATCCGATACTGTACTAGTACGATAGTACATCTAGCCCGCTATTCTTCTGAACTCCTGACCTCACTGCTCCCTGACTCCTGTCCCCTGACCCTCTGACCAAACATGTTCTTCGACATCGATCCGACCAACGGCGTGGCTATCTACCAGCAGATCATCCGCCAGACGAGCTTTGCCGTTGCCGGCGAGGCGCTGCGGCCCGGTGACCGTGTGCCGAGCGTCCGTCAGCTTGCCCGGCAGTTGGCCATCAATCCCAACACGGTCGCCCACGCCTACCGCCAGTTGCAAGACGATCGCGTACTCGAATCGGTCCGCGGCACGGGCCTGGTCGTCGCGGCCGGCGCCGTGCGTCGTTGCCGCCAAACTCGCACCAACGTGATTCGCGAGCGTCTGCGGCATGTGCTGGTCGAGGCCCGCCAAAGCCGACTTACCGACGAGGAGATCCAAACCATGATCGACGCGGAACTGAAACCATAAAACCGCCCGACTTCCACGACAATTCCGAAATCTGAATTCTCACATCCCCCGGTGCTGCCATGCAATACGTCATTCGACTCACGAACCTTACAAAACGTTACGGCGCGGAAACGGCCCTGGACGACGTCTCGTTCGAGGTCCCGCCCGGGGTTGTCTTCGCGCTACTCGGCGAAAACGGCGCTGGCAAAACGACCTCCATCCGCATTATGCTCGGGCTAACCGAGCCCGACAGCGGTCAGGTCGAGGTGCTCGGCATGGATAGCTGCACTCAAGGCCTCGAAATCCGCCAGCGCGTCGGCTATGTGCCCGAGCGACCAACGCTCTACGATTGGATGACGGTCGCCGAGATTGGCTGGTTCACCGCCGGCTTCTACGGTGACGGTTACGAATCGCGCTACCGCCAGTTTGCCCAAGAGTTCAAGCTGCCGCTCAGTCGTCGACTCAAGGCGCTCTCCAAAGGGATGCGGGCCAAGGTCGCCCTTTCGCTGGCCATGGCCCACGAGCCGCAACTTCTCATCCTCGACGAACCGACCTCCGGGCTCGACACGTTGGTCCGCCGCGACTTTCTCGAAAGCATGGTCGACCTGGCCGCGTCGGGTCAGACCGTGCTCTTGAGCAGTCACCAAATCGGCGAGGTCGAACGGGTAGCCGACATCGTGGCCATCGTTCGCGATGGGCACTTGCTGCTGGTCGAACCGCTCGATCAACTCAAGGCCGACGTCCGCCAGCTCACCATCACGCTCGCTGACGGCGCCACGAGGCCGCCCATCCTGTCGGCCGAACTCTTGCGCGAACGCCGCCACGGCCGCCAGTGGCAACTGCTCGTTGGCGGATCGGCCGACGGTGAAGTCGACCGGCTCCGTGCCGACCCTAACGTCAGCAGCCTGGAAGTCCACGCCCCGTCGCTCGAAGAGATCTTGCCTATATGGAAACGGCCGACCCGCCGGCCGGCGAAGCCGGCACCGCCACACCACCGGCCGAGGAGACAGCGATCCGATGAATACCCTCGGCTTAATGAAAGATAGTGTTGTCTGGCGAATGGTCTGGAAGAAATATCGTCTGCTCCGCGGCTTCTGGCTCGGCCTGGCCGGTCTGACGGTCTTCTTTCAGTTGATTGTTCTCGTGATGCCGATGCACGAAACGGCGGAGAATGGCGACCGCTGGATGATGATTTTTGCCACCGGGATCACGATGGGCGCGTTATATGCTCTCGCTTGCGGCGCTACGATGTTCGCCACCGAACACGAAGAAGGCACCTTCGACTTTCTCCGCGCGCTTCCTGTTAGACCGGGGCAGTTGCTTGCCGGCAAGCTTGTCCATTCAGTATTAAGCACAATCGTCTTTTTCGTGGTGCTCTGGGGCGTGTCGGCGCTGCTGACCAGCTTCCGCTTCCCGGCCGCCAGCACGTACCTTCAACTTTGGGCCCTGAGGGGGCAGGTCAGCTGCCCTGGAACTGCTCGCCTGGGGGCTGCTCTTTTCGGTCTTGCTCCGTCGCCCGCTCACTGCCGCCGTCCTCGGTGTGGCCGCACCGTCGGTCGTGGTTCACTATGTGGTTGCCTTTTCAAATCCGACGTTTCGGTTCGGCACAGAGCTGCTGCCCTATCTGAACGCGGTTCCCACACGGCTGGTGATTGTGGTGATTGTCTTTGCCACCGATGTGTGGCTAGCCATGCGCTGGTTGCGTGAACGACCGGCGTGGCAATGGCGATCGCAATCCGCAACCGATGCCAGTGCAGTTGCCGACGTGTCGCCTCTGGTCAGTACCGCGCCCAGCTATCGGCTGCCGCCACGTGGCGTTGTCCTCGGCCGGCTTGGCGGCAGTCGCGGAGCACCCTGTCGACCCTGGCTGCCGTATCCTTCGGTGTGTCATTCTTCTTTTTATGGATCGACGGACTGAGACTAAAAGCAGCTTTGGGCTTTATGATGGTCGCTGGCGTTATCTTTGCTTCGCTCACGGGCTCGTGCCTGTTGCTGGCCGACAACGAGCAAAACCGTTTCCGCTACTTCGCCGATCGCGGCATCGCCCCTCGCCGCGTCTGGCTTAGCCGCCAATTGCTCGCTGCACTGGTCATCACGACCGTGAGCCTTGTATTGAGCGCGGTGACCGCATTTATGATATGGCAAGTTCCGTTATACCTTTACTTACAAAGCAAAGTAAATCTTGCCGACGAGTTTACGATGATCCTCGGCATGATCGCCCTGGCTTACACGTCTGGCCAGTTTTGTTCGACCTACATCCGTAGCGGACTCGTGTCCGGCGTCGTGGGGCTGCTCATGGCGTTCGGTCTCATCGGATGGTCGACGGCAATGGCGAATCTAAATATTCCGCTCTGGTGGTCGGCGGCACCGATCCCGTTCGTTCTGCTCTGGATCACCTGGCTCCGCGCGCCCGACTGGCTGCTCGAGCGTCGCACCTGGTGTGCCCGCATCTGGGCCAACGCGTCCATTTTTCTGCCCGCGCTCGTACTCTGCCTGGCCGTCATCTGCTATCGCGTCTATGAAATTCCCGCCGTCGATCCCGGCGTCT
>CAUYYY010000051.1:0-9355 GCA_963577165.1 Planctomycetota bacterium
CCGTAGCGATCAAAGATCTCGTCCGGCGCCAAGTAGTTCCGCTTGCTCTTGGACATCTTCTGTCCGTCTTCGCCGAGCATCAGACCGAGCACGATGCAGTTGCGGAACGGATGAGGAAAACTGAAATGCGGATTTCGGATTTCGGAATGCGGAATCTCGACGTCTGACCCCTGACTCCTGTCTCCTGATTCCTGACCGAATAGCATCGTGCTGATCGCTAGTTGGCTGTAGAACCAGCCGCGGGTCTGATCGAGTGCTTCGCTGATGAAGTCGGCGGGAAACTGCTCGGCGAATTCTTTCTGACCTTGGTGCGGATAGCCCCATTGGGCGAACGGCATGGCGCCCGAGTCGTACCAGCAGTCGATAACCTCAGTCACCCGTCGCATCCGCTTGCCGGGTACCTTGGGCGAATCGTAGGTCACGGCGTCGATGTACGGCTTATGAACCTGCAAGTCGCCGGGCAGGTGGGGGTGTTCTCGCTTCGCCTCGGCCCAGACCTCCGTACCCGTAATGCCCGGCTTGGCGAGCAACTCGGCATAGCTGCCGATCGCCTCCTGATGACCGGTTTCTTCGCATACCCAAATCGGCAGCGGTGTGCCCCAATACCGTTCGCGCGAGAGGGCCCAGTCGACATTCGATTCGAGAAATTTTCCGAACCGGCCGTCGCGAATGTGTTGCGGCAACCAGTTGATCTGCCGGTTGTTTTCCAGCATGGCGTCTTTGAACCGCGTCGTGCGAATGAACCAGCTCTCGCGCGGATACTGGATCAGCGGATCCTCTTCCGCCCGCCAGCAGAACGGATAGTCGTGCACGTATTGCTCGCGGTGGTAGAGCAGTCCCCGCTCCTTGAGGTCGCGGATGATGTCCTTGTCGCAATCCTTGACCCAGCGGCCCCGGCAGTAATCGGGACCTTCATCGGTAAAAGTACCGTTGGGAGCAACGGCGTTGATGAGTTCAGGATTGGGCACCCCAGAGGCCCGATTTAATCGTTGCTTTTCTAATACGTCGAAATCAGACTCTCCAAAAGCAGGAGCAATATGCACGATGCCTGTGCCAGTGTCGGTCCCAACGAAATCCGCCTCGACAACCCGCCATTCGACAGCCCATTTCGGTCGTCCACTTGCTGACGATCCTATTTCGTCTATCAGTGTCGCTTGATGTTTCTGGGCTCCGCCAATCGGATCCTTAGCCAGCTCGGCGTCCCCATAACGCGATATAATCCCGTAAGTTGCAATTTCCTTGAAGTATTCAGCGTTGCAGTAGCAATCAAACGGTGGCTGGTAACGTTTGCCAATCAGATCGCGGCCTTTGTAGGTCTTCCGAACAACCGATAAATCAGCAGCAGATTTGCCTTTGTATGGTTTCACGCAAACGTCATGCGAGAGACTGCTTTCGATGATCAGAGATGATTTCTGTGTTGGATCGGAAAAATCTGTAGCCTCAACGTATTCGATCTCTGGATGCACCGCCACGAACTGGTTGCTCGGCAGTGTCCACGGCGTAGTGGTCCAAACCAGAAGCGACGTGTCGGTCTTTTTTCCGTCCTCATCGAGCAGTGGAAACTTCACATACACACTCGGGTCGGACACTTCGCGATAGCCTTGGCCCACCTCGCCGGCGCTCAGCGCTGTGCCGCCTTGGGCCCACCACCAGACGATCTTGTGGCCCTGGTAGAGCAGTCCGCGGTCGAACAGGTTCTTGAGCGACCACCAGACGCTTTCCACATAGCTCTGGTGATAGGTGGCATACGCCTCGTCGAGATGGATCCAGAACCCGAGCCGATCGGTCAGTCGCTCCCACTCCTTCATATAGCGCCAGACGCTCTCCTGGCACTTGTGGATAAACGGCTCGATGCCGTAGGCCTCGATCTCCTCCTTGCTGTGGATGCCCAGTTCTTTGCAGACCTCGACTTCGACCGGCAGCCCATGCGTGTCCCAGCCACCCTTGCGTTCGCACCGATAGCCTCGCATCGTGCGGTAGCGCGGAAACAGATCCTTGATCGCTCGGGTCAGGCAGTGGCCCGGATGCGGCATGCCGTTGGCCGTGGGCGGGCCTTCGTAGAAGACGAACCGAGGAGCCTCGGCCCGTTGTTGGAGCGATTTTTCATAGATCTGGCGATCTTTCCAGATCTGGCCGATCTTGGTTTCTAACGCCGGGAAATTGACAGAGCCCTCAATCGGTTGAAACATCTCAAAAACATCCCGGGGTCAGTTCACGCAGAGAGGCGAACCCAGTAGGCCAGAACGAGCGAAGCGCTGCAGCGGCAGTGCGATTGTCAATCTGAGACCATCATCAATTGGAAGCACCCCGGCTGCTGTGTCACGACAGATTCTGTAGCTTATTTATCAGCAGCCGGGGTGATGAAATAGTGCAGTTATTTGTCGGCCAATCCCTCATCAGTGGCCATCACCGCCCTTATCGGTATCGAAGTCGTCATCTTCTTCTGCATCGTCGTCGAGATCGTCTTCCCATTCCTCCTCGAAGTCGTCGTCGAAATCATCGTCAAAGTCGTCGTCGTCAAAACCATCGACGTCGTCTCCGTCCATGTCACCCGACGCCAAGACGATAGGCACTGCAAAGCCCGATGGCCCAAATCCCAATGGCCCCGATGGGGCAGAGGCCGGGCCGTTCTCGCCAACCACCATCGCCAGCGGTGCGAATGCGGTTTCCGCAGTATCGAATCGAAGCCCTAATCGCATTGCCACTCCCTCTTTCAACGTCCAATGATCTCTAATCGATAAACCACTGACCAATGGAGATTTAGTAATCGAACCATCTGGTTTTGTCAAGCAATCTTTCGGTCAAGGTCGGTGGCGACCGAACTACGGAGCAATTATTAAGGCGAATCGCGGCCCGTTTCCGTGGCCGCAGCCGCGGCAATCCGGATGAGCATGATGGGGATTATCTACGCCCAAACCAACCCAAGCTAGCCCCAAATCGCCGCCCGCATTGCTTTGTCGCCCCATCTTAGAGCAGACCCCGCTCGCGTGCAGAGCATAATCCGCCGCTTGAGGCTGGAATTCCAGTTCCACGTTCGCACTGCGTGTGTGCGACTCACACCTAGACCGGCGCGGGGGGGGGATGGTGTGCCGATGGGCTGGGCGCGGTCGGTCGGGCCGGCAGTCCCGCCCCGGGCGGCTGTGAGCCGGGGTCGATTCGGCTGACCTGTGTAGGCGCTGCTGCCGCGTTGGGCTGCTGAGGTTCCTCAAATTCCGTGCCGACCGACCGCGTAGTGCCCTGGCCGACGAGTGTGGCGATTTGAGCTGCCACCTCGGCACTGTGTGGTTCGAGCGCTTGCCACTCGCGGAGCACGGCCAGGGCTGAGGGAGTGTTGCCGACTGCCAGATGGGTCGACGCCAGGTATCGCAGACATAGGGGATCACGGCAACCGGCCGAGTAGGCTGTTTGTAGATAGGGCGCCGCGGCTGTCCAATTCTTTTGTGCCGCGAGCGATCCGCCACGAACCGCACTGCGTAGTGCTTCACGATGGGGAATGTCTCGAGGCAGTCGATCGAACGTCGCCAGAGCGGCCCCGCTGTTACCTCGCTTAACGTAAAGCTGGAGCAACTGATGGCGTAGTTGGCTAGAATCTGGCCGGCCAGCCAGCGCGGTGCCCAGGACTTTTTCAGCCTCTTTTTCGTCCCCCTGCAATTGCAAAGCTAGGCTAAGGCAGATGGTCGCCGTCTGCTCGATATCGACAATATGCCGGGTTGCTGGGTCGGTGTGACCATGTTCGGCCGCCACGCGAAAAGCCCGCGACGCCAAGTCGAGTCGGTTCTGCTTAAGCATGTAAGAACTCATGCCGTAGAGTAGTTGGGCGTCGAGGGGATAATTCTCCAACGCCTGCAAACAGATTGCGATCTGGTGCTCGCCTTGATCGGGCTGATTGTCCTGGGTCGTCAGCAATCCATAGTACGCGTCGAGAACGTCGCTCGAACCGGGTGTGCCGGAATCGATCGCACGGCGAAAATATATAGCGGCGTTTTCTGCCTGACCAAGGATCGCTTCGGCGGTCCCGGCGGCTACCAATACCCGTGGCGCGTCGCAACCTTCAGCCAATTCCAGCTTGGCGAGTTTAAGATCGCGATATGCCGCGGCGCGTCTGGCTTCCGAGCCGATGGTTGTGCGGCGGATGACCTGCGGAAGCGGCCTGGTGGTCATCCCCAGTTGTCCGAGCGACGTGTCGAGTCGCTCGTGGACCCGGCCCTCGAAGGCCAATCCCTGCCGGCGTGGCACGAGTCGTATCTGACCAACTCGTTCGACAAAAGGCGACTCTTCGCTCGGTGGGGTCTCGACCAATAGCAGGTATGCGGTTGTGGGTTTTGCTTCGGTTCGGACGAACTTGAGAATCGCACCTATGTCTTCGGCCGAAAATGTTTCGCCCGCATCGAGCCACAACACCCAGTCGCCGCTCGCGCGATCGAGACAAAAATTTCTCGCCACCGAGAAACTTTCGTCCCACGGTTGTTCGAGCAGGATTGCTCCCCGCTCACGAGCCACGGAGGCCGTCTCGTGCGAACCGCTTGGGTCGAGCACAAACACTTCGTCAGCCCGACCCGCGACACAATCTAGGGTTTGCGCCAGATGTTGTTGTGAGTCTTGGGCAAGGATGGCCACAGTGAGTCGCCCACGACGCTCAGCGGTTGACGGTGTCGACATCGATCACTCCTTGATGAGAGCCGCTGATCAATGAGAGACGATGGTCGCAGTCTCATAGTCTTCGCGCACCAGCAGCGGGGGAAAGTGTAACGGGATAGGCTGCTGGCCGAAAAGGCCAATCCGAGATGCTGTCAGGGCTAGCATCACCGCCCGTGTGCTGGTAGCTCGCCGCCCGTGTGTTATCCGAGTCCCAGTCAGAGCTGGAAAAACTTGCGAAAATCGGCCACGTCCGAAGGTTTGCCCGTCAGGATCAGCGTGTCATTCGGCATGAAAGCATAGTCGGCATCGGGATTAAAAATCATGTCTCCGTCCGCCCCCTGAATCGCAACTACAAGCAAGCCATGACGATGATTAATCTCCGCTTTACGGACCGTGGTATTAACCAGGGAGCTCGACTCAGGCACAGCCACTTCTTCGACTTGGACGCCCAATCTTTCGCGATTGGTTACCTGTTCGAACAGTTCGGCCGCGCGAGGTTGCGTCACCATGATCGCCATACGTCGGGCGCCAATGACCGCCGGCAGAACCACCTCACTAGTCCCTGCATGGCGAAGTTTGCTCTCGCTTCTCGGATTTTCACCGCGTGCGACAATTCTTAGATTGGGATGGAGCGTGTGTGCCGTGAGCATCAGGAAAACGTTTTCCGCGTCACTGCCCAACGCGCTGACGAACGTTTTGGCTCGTTCGAGCCCGGCCGATTGGAGCACCGATTCTTCGGTAGCGTCACCCGAAACGACCAGGTAATTCAGATGTTCCGCTTAGGAGATTCGTCCCGGATGATTGTCGATAACGACGAATGGTCGTTCTTGCCGCGCTAACGACTCGGCCAGAATCGAACCCATCCGGCCGAATCCGCAGACAATAACATGCCCAGACAGCCGTTCGATATCGCGAGACATTCTGCGCAAGCCAAGTGCTCGTTCAATTTCACCCTCGGTCATCATTTGGAATAATCCTCCTAGCGTATAACCAGCAGCCGTGATGCCAAACAGAATCACACAGATCCGAAATGCTTTGAAACCGGACGGCTCGCTGCTGCGTTAGGTGAACCCAACCGTCGACACGGTAAAAACGAACCAATCAACGGCATCGAGCCAATCGGCCGGACTGGCCAGATCGCTGTCTGGCGTAATCAGGACGTATCCGACGATCGAAACGAAAGACACACCAACAAGGATGCCGGCACCTGTTCGAATCCGTTGCAGCGGAGTTTTCATGTATGGTAGTCGGCGTTGAGACGCACGTACTCAGCAGTCAAATCCATTGTCCAGAATCTAGCGGAAGCGGCTCCTTCGGAAAACAGTAATACGATGCCCGTGTCGCGATGATCGCGAATGGATGCCGAGACTTTTTCGGCTTCAAAGTCGACCGGAGCCCCATTTTTGTAAAGCAAGAAACTATTGACCCATAGGCTCACGCCGGTCGGATCGAACGGGACCTCTGCATATCCGGCCGCCGAGACGATTCTGCCCCAGTTGGGATCGGCCCCGGTGATCGCCGTCTTGACTAAGGGGCTGTTCGCCACTGTCTTCGCGATGCGGCGGGCGTCCTCGGTCGAAGCACAGCCGCAGACTTCGATGGTAATTAGGTGCGATGCGCCTTCACCGTCCGTCGGAATCGCCCGTGCCAGCTCCTCACAGATTTGGTTGAGGACGCCTTGAAATTTTTGGAGCGAGGCTCCTGCAAGCGTTGGTCCGCCCGCGGCGCCGCCCGCCAGCAATAGGACCATATCGCTCGTGCTGGTATGTCCCTCGACGCTGATACAGTTGAACGAATCGTTGACGGCCGTAACCAAAGCGGCCTGAGCATCTCGCGGTGTCAGGGCCGCGTCGGTCAGCAACACGCCAAGCATCGTCGCCATGTTGGGGCCGATCATGGCAGCCCCTTTGGCGATGCCGGTGATGCGCACTTCGCGGCCATCGAGCATCAAGTCGCGCCCTTGTATCTTAGGCACCGTGTCGGTGGTCATCATGCCGCGTGCCGCCCGCAGCAGGGCGTCGTCGCTATCGGCCAATTGTGAACCTGCGCTGGCGAGCCCCTGCTCGATCCGGTCCATCGGCAGGTGTTGGCCGATGATGCCGGTCGACATGACGAGGGCTTGCTCCTCCGCTGCACCGCAGGTCGCCGCGGCCAGCCGCGCCATCGCTTGTGCATCGCGCATGCCCTGTTCGCCGGTACATGCGTTGGCGACTCCGGAGTTCACCACCACGGCTCGGATGCTCTCGGACGGTGTGCGCGAGCGATTCAGTTGAACGGGCGCACCACACACGAGATTCTGTGTGTAGACGCCTGCCGCCACGGCGGGGCTGTCGGAGACGATGAGCGTGAGGTCCTCTTTTTGCGGATTGCTTTTGATGCCGCAGTGGACACCCGCCGCGCGAAACCCTTGAGGAAGATGAGCCGCCATGTCGTATTGTGCTTTCGTGATGAACGAGATGTTGGACTGAGGTGGATGAAAGCCTTTCGGCACCGCAGCTACAGCAGGCCGGTCGTTTCGTCGAATCCATACATGAGGTTAAAATTCTGTACTGCTGCGCCCGACGCACCCTTAATCAGGTTGTCAAGACTGCTCATCAGCAACACGCGGCCCCGTACGACGCGAACCGACACATCACAGAAGTTGGTGTCGGTCGTGTTCTTGGTCGCTGGCAGATGATCGACGACGCGCACAAAAGGTTCCGCCGCATACTGCTGCCGAAGCTGTGCCATCATGTCATTTTCACTTGCGTTGCCCACAGGCCGTGCGTAGATGGTTGCCAGGATGCCTCGGTCCATCGGTACGAGGTGAGGTGTGAAGACGACCTGCGTCGCCTGGCCACCGACGTCGGACAGCACCTGGTCAATTTCCGGTGTGTGGCGATGATTGCCCACAGCGTAGGGTGCGATGCTCTCGTTGCACTCCGGGAAGTGGAACACCGGCTGGGGAGTTCGTCCGCCACCCGACACACCGGTCTTCGAATCGATGATGATATCGTCTGCCGCCACCAGTCCCGCTTTCAACAGCGGAGCGACTGCTAAAACGGCGGTTGTCGGATGACAACCGGGATTGGCAACCAACTGGGCGCCGCGAATGTCCTCCCGAAAGAACTCTGGTAAGCCGTATACGGCCTCGGCCAACCGGCCGGGCGCCCGGTGATCGACACCGTACCACTTTTCGTAGACGGCCGCATCGTGCAGGCGAAAGTCGGCACTGAAATCGATAACCCGCAATCCGGCTGTCAGGATTTGGTCCACCGACTCGGCACTGGCGGCGTGCGGCAGGCAGGAGAACACGCAATCCGCTCGCTCGGCGACTTGCTCGAGCGACAAATTCTCAAGCGGCAGATCGAGCCGGCCAGCGAGCTGTGGATGGACCGAGCCCAGATCGGGTTGATCCTCTTGTCGGGTCGTGATCGCCGTGATTTCCACCTCCCCGTGGCGGAGCAGGAGCTGGATCAGTTCCCGGGCGGTGTAGCCGGTGGCGCCGAGTATGGCAACGCGAATCATTAAAAAGCAGCCTTCCTACTTGGCCCCCCTTCGTACTGGCCAAGGGGCGATCAACGTGAGTCCAACGTCTGGCGAGGTATTATACTAACGTCGCACATAGCGCACCACGGGTTCGCGCCAGCAGAATATGCACGGCAAGTATTATTGACTGCAAGGCTGCAAGGAAGAATGCCAAGGCCTAGCAAACCTTGTCATGCACCCAACTAGCACTTACCTCGCGAAGTTCGTGCCTGTCGCGCTGCCTCGGCGGATTCTTCGTCATGCAAGGCGTGGTCCACCTCGCCACGACGCGCAAAATAGAAGCAGACGCCGACCATGGCGATCAGGACGGTGATCAGCCGATAACCGAGTCCGACGATGACTCCGCTCACGACAGAGCCACTTGCAACGGGGCCAGAATCGCCGTTTCCGACAAAGCGATACATATATTCCAGCGCCGCCTCGAAGGTTCCCAGCCCGCTCGGCGTGATCGGGACCGCACCGACGACCATGCTGACCGGCGTGATTAAAAAGTGTTCAATCAGCGTCGGCGCCGCGCCGGGCAGGCCCCGGGCAATCAGATAAATGCCCACCGCAAACAGCGAATGGACACAGAGGCTGCCGATCGTGGCGGCCACCAACACCCACAGGTTGCGCCGATAGATGGCGGCCGCCGACAACAGTCGTGCCAGCGTCGATTCGATCCAAGGTAACCGGCCAACCCAAGGTAACCGGCTCAGCCGCTGGCCCGCTGGGCCAGCGCCCACGCGAACGGCAAGGAGCACGACAAGAGCCACTGTACAGAGCGCCGTGCTCCACAGGGTGGTGCGGCAGATCATCGTCAATGGCGTACTCGTCGCCTGGCGATCGAACCCGGCCATCAAAATGGCGCCCGAGGCGAGCAAGAACAACGCATAGAGCCCGACCAGCCGATCGACCACCACCGTGGCAACCGCCTCGGTGCGTTGTCCCGGGTGGCGCTGCGCAATGAATACCGCCTTAAGAAAGTCGCCGCCAACGTTTCCCAGCGAGACAAAGTTGAAAGCGTAGCCCAGGAATCCCAAACGCATGGCGTCGCCCAACCGAACGGGCAAACCGAGCGTACGAATCAGCGCGTACCAGCGGACGAACGTGAGCAGCACGGCAACCAAAAAGCAACCGCCGGCGCCCAGCAGCAGCGACCAATCTTTCGGTTGCTTGCGCAGAGAATCCAGCCGCTGATGGCCTTGGG
>CAUYYY010000052.1:0-9282 GCA_963577165.1 Planctomycetota bacterium
ATGTATCGAATGAAATGTTGCTTCGGGGACAAACTGAAAAATCGAGAACTGGAAAACCAGCGAGCCGAATCTCGGCTACGCAGCAAAATCCTTAACCGTTTCACCCACCTCGGGCTGCCGCAGTTCGGGTGGAGTTAGTCAACAAGGCCCTTTACAATTCTCAATTTGCAATCACCCCCCCGGATCTGACCCCTGCCCCCTGATTCCTGTTCCCTCATTACCAATCCCACAAATGACCAGCTTCCGTACCCATCCGACGCCGCGAAACTACCTCTCGCGATTCTATCAGCGCCGGCTGCTCGTCTTGGTGTTCACGCTCGGTGCCGTGCTACTGGCGATGGTCGAGGCACGAAAGCCCGAGAATTGGCAATGGTTCTCGTCACTCGCTATCGAGCCGCATGAGACAATCGGGCAAGATACGACCGATGACAAAATCGTCTCGCAAACCAACACGATCGCCAGCGACGGGCCGTCAGATGCCTACTTTCCGGGCACCTTCTTTCCCGGCGTTGAACAGCAGCACTTGAAGCAGATCGAGGACAACAAAGTCTTCCGCCCGAGTGGTCGGCGGGCCTGGCTAAATCTGCTCGAAGTGCTCAGCACCCACGATGCCGCCGCGCTCGATGCCGCGTCGACCGGCCCGGTCACCTACGCCCAGCTACTTCGACAGCCGAACCAGTATCGCGGACAGTTGGTGACGCTCGAGGGACTCGTCCTTCGCTGTCTGAACGTGACAGCCATTCCCAACGAACTGGGCCCCGACAGAGAGGGAATCGATCAATACTATCAACTCATCCTGCGAGCTAAAGACGGCCCGCCTCAGGCGATCAGCCTCTACTGCATCGAGTTGCCAGACGGTTTTCCAACGGGCGGAAAGCTGCGCGAGCCGGTTCGCGCCACGGCCTTCTTTTTCAAGAACCGGGCGTTCACCGATGGTGAAGGGGTTTATATCACCCCGACGCTACTTGCGCGGACGGTTCAATTCATGCCGAACGATTCTTCCCACGGTCAAGCTGATCTCGGTCCAACATCTCTGTCGACCGGAATGGTTCTGCTGATCGCGGGACTGGCTGCGATTTTTGCCGGTTGCTTTGTTTACGTGGTCCATCGAAAAGGCAGTGCAAGCTCTCGGGCGAAAGCGGCCGACAAGGTCGGACACGCGGCGCTGCTTCTGGCGGCGTTGATTGCCTCGTCGCCCGACGTAGCATTTGGGCAGGGTGCATTTGGGCAGGGCGCCAAAATCGACAACACGACCGACACGAGCCAGCGGCCCGCGAGCGCCGGCCTGGAAATCCTGAAAGACTTGGGCGTCGATGTCCGATTGTGGGACCACGTTTCGGACCGTACCCGACTCGGTTCGCAGGATCGCGAACTCTTTTATCAGTTGCTCCACGCCGCCGGGCAACTGACTCCCGCCGACTTGCAGACTCGCGCACGACACGGTCTCCAGCAACGCCGCAAGGCGTGGCAAAGCGAGGAAAAACAATCCACGACCGATCCGCAGCGACTGGCCTCCTTGCGCCGCATGGTTGCAGCCGCCGAGAAGGGTCGGTTTTCGGTCATTCCTCTTTTTAACGAACCGGAAAACTATCACGGCGAGCTGATTGTGCTCGCGGGAACGGCGCTGCGAGCGATCCGCATCGCGGTGACCGATCCACTCGACCAGCCGGCCGACCAAGACATCGTCCGCCGATTCGGCTTCGACCATTACTACGAAATCGAGATCGTCACCGGCGATTCACAGAATAATCCCCTCGTTTTTTGCGTCCGACGCCTTCCCCAGACGTTTCCGACCGGTGATCGAATTGCCGAGCCTGTGCGACTGGCCGGCTTCTTTTTCAAATCGTGGGTCTATCGGTCGCGGCGAATAAGCCACGAGAGAGACGGTTCGGACGAACCAGCTCATCGACTGCGGCAGGTGGCACCGATTCTGATCGGCGCTCAGCCAGTGTGGATAAAGTCTTCCCAACCGGCTCGGTCGACGCGAACCGGCATAGTCGCGGGCGGCCTGTTTGCCGCGGCTCTGCTGGGCATTTGGTTCGCCATTTGGCGATCGACGCGAGTTGACCGGCGCTTTCGACGGCAATCCATGGACAATCACCACCCGTGGCCGGACGATTCAACCATCAACGAACTAGTGGGCGACGAACTAGTGGGCAACATGTTGGACGAGAATGATTCGCGCCCGCCACCTTTGCCGCCCACCCCATGACCCATTATGTTAAGATCATCTTATGTTAAGATCGTGGTTGTCTTGTCTGATCTCTCAGCGGGTTCGGTAACTTAGCGATGATTCCCATGGCGAAAAACACGTCCGGAAAAACGACTGGCGTCGACGACAACTATCATCCGTATTCGTTCATCGCCCCCCGTTTTTGGCATGGCATGACGCTGCCCATTTGGCTGCGACTGCTGGCCCGCAACCGGCTGGCGATCTCTCCAACGCGAATCCCCTTGGCGCTGGCGATTACCGGTTTTACGACCATGAATTCAGTGCTGCGCGGCGTTGAGGAACTCCTTTACCGGCGGCGGGTGAATGCCATACAGATCGAGCATGCACCGATCTTCATCCTCGGACATTGGCGAAGTGGTACGACGCTGTTGCACGAACTTTTGATTTCGGACCCTCGGCACACCTATCCCAATACGTATGAGTGTTTCGCGCCTCATCATTTCTTGCTCACCGAAAAGCTACTCACGCGATTGCTTGCGTTTATTTTACCCGCACAGCGGCCGATGGACAACATGGCCGCCGGCTGGAGTCGGCCGCAGGAAGATGAATTCGCCATGACGAACCTGGGCATCCCGTCTCCCTACCTTTCCATGGCGTTTCCCAAGCGTGGCCCGGTCTATCCAGAATATCTGGATTTGACACAACTAAGCCACGAGCAAATAAGCCAGTGGCAGGACACCCTGATACGGTTTCTCAAGCGGATCACGTACCACAGCAACCGACGTATTGTACTCAAGTCGCCGCCTCATACGGCCCGTATTCGTACGCTGCTAAAGATATTTCCTGATGCCCGGTTTGTCCACATTGTTCGCGATCCGTACACACTTTTTCCGTCAACGGTCCGCATGTGGCGATCGCTCAATCGAGTTCAAGGCCTGCAGGTTGCTCAGGACGATTGGTTGGAGGAGTATGTCCTCGATTGCTTCGATCGACTTTACCGTCGCTTCGAAGAAGACCGGCCGCTGCTCGCGTCGAACCGATTCTACGAAGTCCGATACGAAGACCTGGTGAGTGATCCGATGACCCAGATGCGCGCTATTTACGATCAACTCGAACTCGGCGACTTTGATGAAGCCACACCGCGAGTTCTGGCCTATTTAGATGATGCCCGCGACTATAAGACAAATCGCTACGATCTGTCTGCCGAGATGCATGACCGCGTCACGCAGCGATGGGGCGACTTTATTCGTCGCTACGGATACGAACGTAAGGCGCCGGAACCCCCTAGCTCGGAACCTCCTAGCTCGGAACCTTCAAGCCCGGAACCTCGCGCGGCGAGCGCCCATTAGCGAGAATTGCACTAGGCGGCTTGGTCTTCCGCGCCCGGTACGGTCTTCCCCTTCAGGCGATAGACGTAGGCCAGCACCTCGGCCACGGTGCCGTACAGCTTGTCGGGCACCGGCCGGTTCACGTCAACCTCTTTATACAGAGACTGCGAGAGCGATTTCTTCTCGACGATCGGAATGTTGTGTTCCAACGCGAGACGGCGAATGCGCTGTGCAATCACGCCGGCTCCCTTGGCGATGACGACCGGCGCTGCCATCGTCTCGGGCTCGTACTGAATTGCAATGGCAAGCTCCGTGGGATTGGTGACCACGACATCCGCTTTCGGAACCGTTTCACTGAGCCGATTCAATACCAACTGGCGCTGAACAGCCCGACGCCGAGCGATGATCTGCGGATCGCCTTGCAGATTCTTCATTTCTTCGCGGACTTCCTGAGTTGTCATCCGCAGGTCTTGCTCGTGTTTCCATTTTTGATACGCATAGTCGAGAATCGCCAGGATCAGAAGTGCGATCCCCATCTTGAGCGTTGTCCATAGGGTGACTTCCGCCACGAACAGCGCAAGCTGTGGTATGCCCACGGCGGACGCCTGCAAAATCTCGTTCCATCGACCGTAGACGCTCAATACGGCCACCGCACCGATAAGCACGATCTTGAAGATTCCGAAAGCCAAGCGTACGGCGGCCGACAACAAGACCATGCGTTTTATGCCCTTCAAAGGATTGATTCGCGAAAGATCAGGGATAATACGCTTCGGCGCAAGAATGAAGCCAACCTGCATCAGGTTGATCGCTACAGCCGCGAGCATTATGAGGCCAAATATTGGTAGCATGACCTTCGCCAGTTCGACAAACATGCCGTGCAATAAGGTCACGACGTCACCATGATCGACCGATAGGTTTGCCCGGCCACCCAACTGTCGGCGAAGCAGGTCGACGGCAAAAGCCATGACGGGCGGGCCAAGGAATATCACAATCAACAATCCCACGACCAGTGTAGCTGCCGAATTCAGATCCTGACTCGAAGCAACTTGGCCCTCCTCGCGCGCCTGCTGACGTCGATGGGGCGTCGCGTCCTGTGTTTTGTCGCCAGACTGTTCCGCCATCAGAAAACTCGACCTTCAGAGAATGGCTTGCAACTGCTGCCGAGTACGAGTGTGCCGAGAATCTACGTAACGTCGTAGGCGAGCGACTCAACAAGCAGATCGAGCGTTATTTGGACCTGCTCTTGGAACATCCAAGCGATCGCTCCGAGAGAGAACATCAGTCCGCCAAGCACAACCATCGAATTGAGACCAAAGCCGATCGCGATGATATTCAACTGGGGCAACGTCCGGCTAATCAAACCCAGCACGAGCGTGGATAGCAACAGGGCGGTCATCACCGGCGCCGCCGCGCGGATTCCCAGAACAAAACTTTGGCTAACGATCGTCGTCACTACATCGACAACCGAGCCGGAGAGGGATCCTGAACCGGGTGGAATCATCTGAAACGTGTCGAGAAGTGCGGCCATTACCAGACGATGTCCACCAATCACCACAAACACGGCCATGGTCACGTAAAACATGAGCTGTGCAAACACCGGGACATTCGCATCGAACCCGGGACTGAAAACATCGGCCAGCGACATGCCGCTCAATTGGCTGATGATCTGTCCGGTCAACTGGATGCCGGAGAATAAAATGAGAATGCCGAGCCCCAACAGAAGACCAATGAGCGCTTCGCCACCCAAATAAACTAAATAATTAAGCGTCGTGTCGGGTGGTTCAATCATCGCCTGTGCCTGAAGCGGGGTCACAAGCAGCGCGATGGCAACCGCAAATAGGCCACGAACTCGCATCGGAATTTCGTTCGATCCGAACACGGGCGCGGTCATCACCAGGCCACTTACCCGGGTGAGCACGAGCGTGAAGACGACAACCTGATTCAGCAGATAGGTTTGTAGAAACGACATTGAAGCTACAGCATTTCGGGAATACTGGTGATCAAATCGCGCGTATACTCGACCATTTGCGTCAGCGCCCAGGGCAGCGTGAAAAACAATGCCAGCACCATCGCCACGATCTTTGGCACAAAGGCGACCGTTTGTTCCTGGATCTGCGTCAAGGCCTGAATGAGACCGACCATCAGCCCGACGGACATGCCTGCGATTAACACCGGCGCGCTGATCGTCAGGGTGATCAACAAAGCTTGACGGCCTAACTCAATCGCGTCTTGTGCATCCATAATCAAAACCGCTGCATGGTGGGTAAGAAACCAAGGGCACGTGAAAAACTAAGTTGCCTAAATTCGAAGCACGAAATCCAAAAAATTCAAATCACCAAATTCCAAATGACGAACACACTTAGGAGTGTGCCCATACCGTAGTGAAAGGCTCAAACGGATTCGTTTTGGACATTTGAGTTTCTTGTTTTGGACTTGTTTCGGATTTCGATATTCGAATTTCGGAATACAATCATTTGGTCAATAATGTTTTTCTCAGATCCTAAACACGTACTCTCAAACGATATGCGGCGCACGCTAAACACAACTCCGTGTCACGTGAGCACCTGAAAGCTTTCCAGTAGCATTCCGACGACCAGGTGCCAGCCATCGACGAGAACGAAAAGCAACAACTTGAAAGGTAGCGAAATTAATACCGGAGGCAGCATCAGCATGCCCATCGAGATCGTCACGCTGGCAACCACAATGTCTAAGATGACAAATGGCAGATAAATTTGAAAGCCGATCAAGAATGCCGTCTTTAACTCGCTGAGCATAAAAGCCGGCACCAACGCCTGCAGCGGCACATCTCGTTGGTCGTCGATCGCACCGTAGTAAACATACTCGGGCGCCTCGCCCGTGGCTGGATCGGCTTCGTGAGGCATATAGCGCAAAAACATATGCACGTCGTCGTCGTTTTCTGTGTGATCGATCTGGTGTGCCATGAAACGACGCACTGGCGCTACACCGGCGTTCCACGCCTGATCAAGCGTGATCTTTCCGTCGGTGTAGGGCTGGATGCTCTCCTGGCAGACTTCCTGCCAGACCGGGGTCATGATCGCCAGGGTCATAAACAACGCGATGGCAGTGATCACCTGACTGGGCGGAAGTTGCTGGGTGCCGAGCGCTTGTCGTAATAGGCCGAGCACCACAACAATGCGAATGAAACTCGTCGTCATCAGCAAGATAGCCGGCGCGATGCTGATCACGGTCAGTAACAACATGATTTGCAGCGCCGAACTCAAACCTTCGGGGCTCGCCCACTGTTCAGGACCGCCTAGGCCACCGAGACTTCCAGAAAAATCGAGCGCCGCCGGAGCGTTACTGCCTTGTGCGATTGCAAATTGTGGCATCGCAAGGCAGGCGGACAGACAGACGGCGAGGACAAACGCTACTCGAAACGGCTTGTTGCTAACAGTCTGTTGAAGAAGTGCTTCGAAAGCGAGGCTGCGAGATTTGTTCGAGTGCAAGGCGTGGAATCGCAGGCATATCCAGGAGATACGTCGAGATTTCAAAACGCAGCGATCGGACAAATCTCGCGACCGCAGCTCGAATGACTTTTTCAACGGGCTGTTAAGCATCGGTCACCTCCGCTGCCAGTTCACCACTGGCCAATTCCGTGTTGCTCCGCGCGGCCTTTCCCACAAAACCGCCCTGCGTCGGTTCGCGCGAAAACTGTTGGAAAACATGGCGAAACGCCGAACTGGCGCTGTGGGGACTCGATTGGTTGCATATGCCAGCCAGACGATCGACCTCCAGCGGATCGGTGATTTCCGTGAGCGTTTCCACGCCTGTCGCGGAGATCGACACCAGTAACAGTTTTTGACCTATTCGAAGAAGATGAACCGTTTGGCGTGGCGCGATCGTGGTGCGACCGAGTGTCTCAACAACCTCACGGGGCAGGGCAGCGGCGGCCTGGGGCATACTTCGTTTGAACAACCACGCCATGAGCAAGAAAAGGCCCAAGACGATGGCCAGGCCGCTGACGACCGTGGAGATCGACATGATGGACCGGTTGCGGCTTGGGCTGCCGTCACGGCTCATCGGTGATTGCGAGACAGCTCCTGCTGCACTCGATGCGACAGGCAGCGGCAGAGATTGGCTTAGGCGAATTTCCGGGCTTGAATCGGAATCGTGCCCAGCCGAGTCGGCAGAGGGTGTCTGAGATTCAACTGGCGACGGGGCGTATGCCCCTTCGTACCAGCTTGCTTGATTGTTCGGCAGTGAACTGTCGGGAGCGATCCCACTGGCTGAAGCAACGACCAGCGCGCCGCAGAACGCAGTAGCGAATGCTAACTTAAACGGACGTGGGAATACGAAGACTGGTGGCATCCTTGCCTGCCTGTCGTTGGTTTTTGCTCATGCCGGCTGGCTGCGCCGACCGACAATGATACGGGGTGCTGTGCGCCTTATCGAACTGTTTACTTGATCTTTTTCCGGCCTGGCAGCCCGGGCTAAAAAAGGTTCTTTACGCGGCACTACGCGACCGCGGATTCACCCACAATGAGTTCCGCAACACGGACACAAAAACTGTCATTCAGCACCAACACCTCGCCACGCGCGATGAGACGCCCGTTGACATAGATGTCGACCGGATCGCCGGCCAGCTTGTCGAGCGGAACCACGGCTCCCTTTTTCAATTTGAGGACGTCTTGCAAGTACATGTGCGTCCGGCCCAACTCGATCGTCACGTCGAGATGCACGTCTTGCATCAGATCGAGCGTGGCCGCCTCAGCGGAGGGCGGGGTACCGGAAAACTCTTTCAGTGAGAACGGGGTAACTCCCGGCGGAGTCGACGCTACCGGATCATCGATCGAATGCAGTGCTTGTTCGGCCTGATTGAGCAACAGTTCGATATCTCCCGGACTCACCGTGTCAGCTTCTGCGGACGAACGAGCAGGCCCGTCGGGTGCTATGGGAGGTGCTATCGTCGGTTGCTGCTGGTTCAATAACGCTCCGATTTCGTCTTGTCCGACATGCTCGCCGCTGCCGTCTTCCGCACCTCCATCCTCTTGAGATGGAGGACTCGCAGGCTCGGCAGGCGCCCCGGCCTCTTCGGGCCCCGTTTGCGCAGCGGCCTCCTTCGCTTGCTGAAGCAACTGCTCGATTTCGTCTTGTCCGACCTGATGAGACTCGTCCGCCATTGGAATCCATTCCCTGGTGCAAGTTGAGTGACACGGCGCCGCGTTGGTACGATCATTACATGGCTTATACCTCTACACTTTGGTGCGGCGCGATCTGAGCGGTAGTTATGTTGAACGAACGCCGTGGCACACCCTTTCGGGAGCCAATCTACTGTTCTATGAACGAAAAGCCGCTGAAGATGACTTCTTTGACAATCGCTTTCCCTAAAGTCCGGTTAGTTGTCTCCAAAATCTTCCTTTTGATCAAGCCCAACCCGGCGTCTGCCAAGTCGGCCATGTCGGTACTGCGCAGGGTGACGATCACCTGCTCTCGCAGCCGGTGTTGATTCTCGAAAAAACGTTCGTCAAACTCGGTCTGATTGTCTGCTAGCACTGTGCCATAGAGCTCAAAATCGATCCGAACCGTGGTGTTCGACAACGGCTGAAAGACGGAGACGTGGAACTCTCCAAGAAATACCTCGATGGTCGGGTCTACCTCTTTTCCCGTAGCCCCCTCATCTTCTTCCGGAAGCACGATGGAGCCGTCACCTCCGATAAGTTTTTGGGCCATGGCTGCCGTCTCTTCCGCCGAAGGGATAACGATGATCGCAATAACACACTCGACCGCGATGAGAACTGTAAGGAAAACTCCGATCCGGAT
>CAUYYY010000053.1:0-9266 GCA_963577165.1 Planctomycetota bacterium
CGGGCCAAAAAGCGTGAGTTGCAGCCCACCGGCCGAGCCGGGCCCCGTCGAACCGGGCGCAGATCGTGCGATCCGAGGTCGTCCCTGTTCGTCGACATGCTCGTCTTCCAACTGGGCCAGAATCTCCTTCGCTCGTTCGTTCACTTCGCGCGGTACGCCCGCCAGCCGAGCCACGTGGATGCCATAGCTCTTGTCCGCCGTGCCCGGCACAATTTGGTGGAGAAAAACCACCTCGTCTTTCCACTCACGAACCGCCACGGTTAGATTCTTGACGCCCGAGAGCGATTGCTCGAGATCGGTCAGTTCGTGGTAGTGCGTGGCGAACAAGGTCCGACAGCCGATGTGGTCGTGCAAGTATTCCACCATGCTCCAAGCCAGCGCGATCCCATCGCAGGTGCTCGTGCCTCGGCCGATCTCGTCCAAGATCACCAGGCTCCGCTCCGTCGCCGTGTTGAGGATACGAGCCGTTTCGGTCATCTCGACCATGAACGTACTCTGCCCACGCGAAAGTTCGTCGCTCGCTCCGACACGGGCAAAAATGCGATCGGCCACACCGATCTTCGCCTCGCGAGCCGGGACAAAGCTGCCGACTTGGGCCATCAACGTGATCAACGCCACTTGCCGAATGTAGGTGCTCTTGCCGGCCATGTTCGGGCCGGTGATGATCAACATGAGTCCTTCGTCGCCGCCGGCAGTCGTACTGTTGGGAACAAACGTCCCTTCCGGCTCCGTGATGTCGAGTACCGGATGACGCCCGTCGACGATGTCGAGCGTGGGCTCCTCGACCAACTTCGGTCGGCAATAGTTCCGCTGCCGAGCCACCTCGGCCAATGCCGCCAGCACGTCGAGCTGAGCCAAGACGTCGGCAGTGGTACGCAGACGAGGCGACTCGGCCGCCACGAACTCGCGCAGCTCGGTGAACAGTCGGTATTCCAGTTCCTTCGCGCGTTCATCGGCCGATAGGATTTTCTCCTCGTACTCTTTCAGTTTCGGCGTGATGTACCGCTCGGCCGCCTTGATCGTTTGTTTGCGAATGTATTCTTCCGGCACCTTATCAACGTGGGCATGTGTCACTTCGAGATAATAGCCAAACACCTTATTGAAACCGACCTTGATGTTCGGAATGCCGGTTCGCTCCATCTCCTTTGCCTGATATTGGGCAATCCACTTTTTGCCCCCGGCGGTCAGTTCACGCAGCTCGTCGAGCGGCCCATGGAAGCCCTCTCGGATGAAGCCGCCGTCGCGACTGGTCAACGGACAATCGTCGGCCAACGCCCTGTCCAGTCGGCTGCGAATGTCGGGACACAGGTCAAGTTCTAATTCCAGTCGACTCAGTAGCGACGACCGACGACCAGTCAGTTTGGCCTTCAACTTCGGCAAACCGCCAAGCGTCCGACCGACAAAGCTCAGATCACGTGGACTGGCCCGGCCGGTTGTTACCCGCGCAAGCAGCCGCTGCATGTCGTAGACACCGCGCAGAAGTTCCCGCAGCCGCGTGGCCAGGCTCGACTCTCCGACCAATTCTTCAACAGCGAACAGACGCGACTCGATTCGCTCCTTGTCGGTCAACGGATTGGAGAGCCAATCGGATAACAGCCGCGATCCCATCGCGGTCATCGCACGATCCAACACGCCCAACAGCGTCCCATCGCGCGAACCGTCGCGCATCGTCCGCATAATCTCCAGGCTGCGCCGCGTCGCCTCGTCGATCTCTAGCGCGCCGCCCGCCAGATATGGCACCAAGCGATCGATATGATCGAGCGAGGTTTTCTGGGTTTCGTTGAGGTATTCCAAAATGGCGCCCGCGGCGCGAATTGCCGGACCGTCCTGGTCGTCAAAGCCGAAACCACCGAGCGTCTTGGTCCCAAAATGACGCGACAGCGTCTCGCGGGCCGATGTCTCGGCAAACGCCCAACTGGGGCGAGTCGTGACCATCACGCCGCTCGATAGCGCTCCTTCTAACAACGCCGAGCCGTCGTCTTCGCTCGCCAGACACTCGACCGGGCCGATCCGTGCCAAGTGCTCGGCCAGCCGTGCCTTCGGGACCGTGGCGGCCTGAAATCGGCCCGTGGAGAGTTCGATCCACGCCAGTCCGAACGGATCACCCGGCGCGACGGCCGCGAGAAAGTTGTTCGCCTGCGGATCGAGGAGTCCCTCGTCGGTCAGTGTGCCGGGACTGACGATGCGCGTGATATCCCGCCGTACCAGTCCTTTGGCCTGCCGTGGATCTTCGACCTGATCGCAAATGGCCGCCCGACGACCGAGCCCGATGAGTTTCGCCAGGTACGCATCGAGTTGGTGGTGCGGGAATCCGGCCATCGGAACCGGATCGTCGCCCTTGTCGCGGCTAGTCAACGTGAGGCCGAGCAGTCGCGACGCCTCTTTGGCATCCTCGTGAAACAACTCGTAGAAGTCGCCCATCCGAAACAGCAGCAGCGCATCACCGCAGGCCTTCCTGGCCTCGTGATACTGGCGCATCATGGGAGATAGCGTCGCGGAAGATGAGCCCATCGTCGTAGCGTCCTGGCGAAACATGCGAAAGAGCAGAACATGCTACCAGAGCGGACCGTTTGTGCTCAAGGATCGTCCGAAAAATAACGGTACGATTTCAGCACCCCGGCTGCTAATGAATAAGCCACGGAGTCTGTCGTAACACAGCAGCCGGGGTGCTGCTCATTCGCCTTGCAGATCGACGATCGCCACCTGGCCAAAACACTCGTCCACCTCGATACGGACTCGCGTGGGTCGCATTCCCGTCCGGCTCTCGACGTCGTCGAGCAATCGCCGACCGATGACCCGGCCGAGCAACTCGGTCGTCGTATTGGCGATCGGCAATAAGACGCAATCATCGCGGGGAAACACCCAACGACGATCCTCGAAGGTCACTTCCACCTCGCGCTCGCCCACATCGACCCGAATCTTCGGATGCTCCTTGGGCAGCAGCATGTGGTGGTCCAACTCCTGAACGATCGCCGAGAGCACATCGCGGAGCATGATGAAATCGACGACGTAATGGTTTTCGTCCAACTCGCCAAAGACTTCCGCGGCCACCCGATAATTGTGCCCGTGAAGTCGTTCGCACACATCGCCATCGTAGGTGATGAAATGCCCGGCGCTGAACACCAGATAGTCTTTTGATATCCGCACGTGGTAAGATTCAGACACGATTCGGTTCACCTTGATAGTTTCGTTTCTTGTTTATTGTAAAACCGTAACGGCCAGGTGATCAGCCCTTCGCGAAGCGCCGCGAACAAGCCGGCGCAAATCAGATCGGCCGTTGTGCCGGGATTGCGTCGGTGACCGTCCGAGCGGAGCCAAAAATCAAAATCAGCCAAGCCACGCTCGTACGCCGTCTCGCCCGGTCCGCCTGCGGCCAGGAGCTGGGCCGCCCGAACCGACGATTGCTCGGCAATTTCCCGGCCACATTTGCGGGCAATCAGGCTGTCGGATACCTCGCTCATCTGTCGGACATGGGTCCAAACGATGGCGTCCGACAAGGACCAGCCTTGCGAGAGCCCCTCGGTCAGCCAGGGCACAATTCGCTGCAGTACATCGGCGAAGGCGTTGACATATTGCCGTGCTACCAAGTCTCGCGACTCGGCAAGCCGCATCGCCTCGACCAACGACGTGGTCGGCTTGTGAGCAACATCCGCCTCGGGCGAGGTTCCCATGCCGCCGGGCGCCGTACGACGAATCGCCTCGTAGACTCGGTCCGCGTCTGCGTCGTTGAGTTCGGAAAGGACCGAGGCGATCCCACGCGTCAGCGGCGTCTGTCGCGGCACGGCCGAAAGTGGCACCAGCAGCAAGAGAGTCCCCAAATTCGTATTCGCAGAGACCGCTGAGCGAGTCGCTTCCACCGCGGCCAGAACCGTCTCTCCTACCCGCCGCTCGGCAGCCCGCTCCATCACGGGCCCAATGACTGTCGCACTGACAAGAAAATCCAAATACGTCAGATCTTCGAAATCGGCGCCGCGATAAACGTTTCCTGGTTTGGCAGCCGTTACCTCCAGTAGACAGGCCAGCGTCGCGCAGGCACCCACGGATAACGGTGTATGGTAATCGTTCACGGGAATTTACCACGGATGGAAACGGAAAACATGGAACCGCCGATGAACGCGGATAAACGCAGATGTTTTAGTTTCTAAGCTGTGCAGCTTGGGCTCAGGGAAGGATTGAAATCACACGCAACGTATACAGTCGGTAGTAGACTATCCTAAGTAACTTCAACCTTATCTGTGTTGATCTGCGTTCATCTGCGGTTTCATCCCTTCTAATCCGCGTTCAATCTGTGGTTCCTTAAAATTGACCGGGTGAGATGCGAGGAACTCCTCGACGAGTTGCACCACGTCGTCCGGCGCATCTTCGACCACCCAATGCCCGGCGTCCTCTAGTCGGTGGACGCTTGCATTGGGAAAGATCGTCGTAAACTTCTCCAGACACTCGGGCGTAAAACACCAGTCCCGCATGCCCCAAATCAATTGAACCGGTCGGTCGGCGAGCGTCGGCAGACCCGACTCAATTTCGGTCAGGGTCCGGTAGGTCGGATGCCGTGATGTCGCGGGAATATCTTCGACAAACCGATAGACGCCGACGCGGTCGGCCCAACTACCGTAGGGAGCGAGAATTCCGCGCCGCTCCGGCTGAGTAAGTCGCTCGGGTCGGGCCATCGTCATACGAAGCGCCGCACGCGAAAAAACGTTCAGCCCCCGCACGGCGAATTGGCCTAGCACCGGGAATCTGCAAACGCGAATGCGCCACGGGATAAACCACGGCGGAAACGCCCCGGTATTGAACAACACAAAACGGGCAAATCGTTGCGGCACTCGCAGCGCCGCACCCAACCCGATCGCACCACCCCAGTCCTGGGCCACCAGCGTGATGTTGCTAAGGTCGAGCGATTCAATGAGCCGAACGAGATTGTCGATGTGATCAGCGAGCCGGTACGACCCATTGACCGGCTTGTCGCTCAGCCCACTTCCCAAATGGTCCGGCGCCACGCAACGTCTTTCGTCTCGCCATCGACGAATCAGATTGCGCCAATGAAACGACCACGTCGGATTCCCATGAACGAACAAAAGCGGCCCGTCAACATCTGTCTTGACGAAGTCCGTTGCAGCGGGGCCCTCGTCAAGATAGTGGTAGCGAAAGGCGGCAATGCGCAGCTCACGCGAATCGAACGGGTACAGTCCGCGCCAATCCTCGCCGTGCAGGCCCGTTGTCCCAATTTGTTCGTTTTCGTTTCCCATCGACCATTATGTTAGCAAAACCGCCGGGCACCTGCACAGGAGATCACGCTCCACCCCCAAACAAAGCGAGCCGCGGGGCTTGACCCCGCGCCGTCCCGCAGTGCCGTCCCGCGGATAAACCCTGCGGCTCGCTTTGTGGCGTCCTGCTCCGCTTGATGCGTGGTAGTCGCAGGCCATAGAATGATACGCCGCGAGGATTTAGCACCCCGGCTGCTTACGAGCGAAGCTTCGGAATTCTTCGTGCCGCAGCAGCCGGAGTGCTTTCCTCTGGGGCGGCGATTAGGCTCTGCCCCAGCCACCCTGCCCCATCACCCAGAACAGCAAAATCGAAATAACGTGGCAGAAGACTATTACGCAACGCTGGGGGTGAAACGAGGTGCTTCGGAGCAGGATATCCAAAAGGCATACCGCGATCTGGCGCGCAAATACCATCCCGATCTCAACCCCGACGACAAACGGGCCAAAGAAAAATTCCAAAAAGTTCAGGCCGCGTTCGATATCCTTAGTTCGCCCGATAAGCGAAAACAGTATGATCAGTTTGGCCATGGTTTCGAATCAATGGGCCGGGGCGGACCCGGTGCCGGACAACCTTATACCTGGTCAAGCAGTGGTGGCCCGGGTGCCGGAGGTTTCAATTTCGAAGATCTCTTGGGCGGCATGCCAGCGAGCGGTGATCCACTGGGTGGTGGCGGTCTAGGAGACATCTTCCGACAATTTCGCCGTGGGTCGGCCAGACCGACCGCCCAACCTGCACCGACTAAAGGGGCCGATCTTGAACACCAGCTTACCGTTCCCTTTACCACCACGGTCGTCGGTGGCGAGGCCCAGATCCGTGTTCGTCGCCAAAGTGGCAAAGTCGAAGACATCCGTGTGAAGATTCCGGCCGGAATTGAAGATGGCCAGAAGATTCGGCTGCGTGGCCAGGGAGAACCTGGACCCAGCGGCGCAGCGGCCGGCGATATACTGATCACCGTCTCTTCGGCCACGCATCCCTACTTCCAACGCCGCGGCAAGCGACTTGAAGTCAAAGTACCTGTGACACTCGGAGAGGCCGCCTCGGGCGCCAAGGTCGACGTCCCGACGCCCAGCGGCACCATCATGCTGAGCATCCCGCGAGGAACTTCCAGCGGCACAAAACTTCGCATCAAAGGACACGGCATCCAGCCTTCCCAAGGAGAGCCGGGCGATTTGTTCGCGGAAATCCAGATCGTGATGCCGGAAAAACTTAACAAAGCAGATCGTCAGACCCTCGTCGATCTGGCGTCGAAGTACAAACGCGACCCACGTGCTGAGTTGCAGTGGTAAGCGGCCCCGCTAAACAACGCATGCCCTCTCAATCGTTTACCAAAGACGAACGCCTGCTGCGTGGTGGCGAGTTTTCCCGCGTCTTTCGACGCAGGCGTAGCGTTGCCGACGACGTCTTGGTGCTCTACTGTTGTGAAAATGACCTGAATCGGCCTCGGCTCGGCCTGACCGTCTCCCGCAAGGTCGGCAGCGCCGTGCAACGCAACCGCTGGAAACGCCTGCTTCGCGAGGCGTTTCGACGCAACAAGACGGAGTTACCGCAAGGACTCGATCTGGTCGCGACACCTCGTCGCCAGGCCGACCCCGAGTTGGCGATCGTCGAGCGATCGCTGCTGGCATTGGCTGGCCGCTTGCAACGCAAGCTGACAAAGGACGCACGATGATGCGGATCGGCAGCCAGATAGTCAATCTGCCTTCGACGGCCTTGATCCTCCTGGTCCGCGGATACCAACTCGTTCTCGGTCCGTGGCTCGGTGGCCACTGCCGCTATCAGCCGACTTGCAGCCAGTACTTTATCCAAGCCGTGCGGAAGTATGGTGCCCTGTCGGGCGCGGCACGAGGCGTCTGGCGAATCTGCCGCTGCCATCCGCTCCACCGCAGCGGCTATGATCCGCCGTAAGCTGTAACGCTGCAGTGGGTGGCGGAGAAGGAGCCTAAGCGAAGGCCCTGGAATTGGAGCTACTACTACGGGGCCGTCGCTCAGGCTCCGACCCCGGCACCCTGCGTTTCGAGCTAGCATTTTTGGCCATCCACTATTGACCTGCGCTCGACAAACTCCTACCTTTCGGCACTCTTATCTACCACCCTCTTGCGTATCCACGGTGCGAGAAAAACAAGCTTTTATGAAATTGCAGCGTAGAACGCCTCTGAGAGCTTTGAAACTCGTATGCGCTATCTCAGTTGCTCTCGGGTGCAGCGGCCCCATTTTTCGTCCGCAGAGCCCCGAGCTGGCCGAAACACTTGAACCCAACGTGGCCCTGATTGGCGACCTGACGCGTCCGGAAGGCATGACGTACGCCAAGATCGAGGCCGTGTCACTGGTGACAGGACTCAACGGCACCGGCAGCGATCCCCCGCCATCGCCGCAACGGGCGGCCATGCTCGACGAAATGCAACGTCGCAAAGTGGATCATCCCGCTAGAATCCTCGCCTCGGCTGACACGGCGTTGGTGTTGGTCCGTGGCTATTTGCGACCCGGCATTCAAAAAGGCGATCACTTTGATGTCGAAGTGCAAGTTCCTTCGCGCAGCGAAACGACGAGCCTCCGCAACGGCTGGTTGATGCCGACACGACTGACCGAGCTGGCGGTGCTCGACCATCGTATTCGCAAGGGACACCTTCTGGCGATGGCCAAAGGCCCGGTGCTCGTCGACCCTGCCTCCAACGGTGACGAGCGTCGAGCACTGGTTGTCCGTGGTCGCGTTTTGGGTCGGGGCACAATGCTCGAATCACGTCCCTTGGGCCTAACGATCCGCTCCGAGCATTTGTCGGCCCGGGTCAGCCAACGGATTGGTGCGGCCATCAATCAACGTTTTCACACGTACATCCACGGTGTCAAGCGAGGGGTCGCCAGCCCCAAAACCGACCAATATGTGCGTGTCGTCGCTCACCCGCGGTACAAGGACAATGTGGCGCGGTTCATGCGCGTGGTACGTAACATTGCCTATCGTGAAACGTTGCTTCAACGCCAACAGCGAATGGACTTGCTCGAGCGCCAACTACTCGATCCGCTGACCGCTCCCAAGACGGCGATTCGTCTGGAAGCCATCGGACTTGACGCCGTCGAGATCCTCCGGCGTGGCATGCAGTCCAGTGACCCGGAGGTCCGTTTTTACGCTGCCGAAGCCCTCGCCTATCTTGACGACGCCGATGCTGCATCGCCATTGGCCGTGGCCGCACGTCATGAGCCCGCGTTTCGTGTCCACGCGTTGGCCGCCTTGAGCGCCATGGACAATGTCATCTCCCAAGGGGCGCTACGCGAGCTCTTGTCGTCCGACAGTGCGGAAACCCAATACGGCGCCTTCCGCGCGTTGTGGGCAATGAACACGCGCGATCCGATAACCCAAGGAGAAAACTTGGGCAACCAATTTAGTTTTCACCGCATCGACGTTTCCGGCCGGCCGATGATCCACCTCACGCGGAGCTACCGACCGGAGATCGTGTTGTTCGGTCTCGACCAGCGGTTCAGGCTGCCAATGACCGTGGACGCTGGTAAATTCATTCTCGTTCACGCTCAAACAGGCAACCAAGTGACCGTTAGCCGCTTCGCGCCGAGCCAGCCCGACCAGAGCCGAGTCGTCTCCTCGAACGTTGAAGACGTGATCCGTGCGATCGTCGAGCTGGGCGGATCGTACCCGGATGTCGTTCAGGCTTTGCAAGAAGCGAAGCAGGCCGGTTGTCTGCCAGGTCGGCTCCGTGTCGATGCGCTCCCGGAAGGGGGCCGTCGTTTCGAGCGCGAAACGACCGAAAGCGACGGGCCGGACAGTGCCGCCACAGAGGAAAGGGCCGCCGCCAAACGGTTCCATGTGCCCAGTCCGCTGCCCGATCTGTTTTCCGCTGGAAACGAGAACCCAAAACTGAGGGCAAAACGGTCGAAAACAAGCGAAATTCCACGCAAATTGCCTAGATCGAGGCTCGGCTGCCCTGCTTCTCAAAGTCGGGTCTGTTAGAATACCGCGTTTCCCAGTAGTTAGCACCCCGGCTGCTTTCCGGAGC
>CAUYYY010000054.1:0-9225 GCA_963577165.1 Planctomycetota bacterium
TCGGTGATCAACTCAACCTCGACGGGCAACTTACTCTCCTTCCGGACGAGCACGTCTCGCTGACCGAGAGCGCCGGCCGTGTACTTGCCCATGACGTGGTGAGCGAGGTCGACGTCCCGGGATTCGATCGGGCCATGATGGATGGCTACGCGCTCTGTGCGTCCGACACATCGGGTGCGACGCCTTACAATGGTCTGCCGCTCAAGATTCTAGGTGAGGCGTTGCCCGCACAGCCGTTCGACGGCGCCGTTTCGCCGGGCACAGCCGTGCGGATTATGACCGGCTCGCCGGTGCCCGATGGAGCCGACGCGGTTTTGCCCTGTGAGAAAACAGAAACCCATGAAAAAACTGAGACCGACCCGGCCAACGTCCGGCAGGTAATGGTCCAAGGCGAAGTTTCGCCGGGCAAACATGTCGGACGGCGCGGCGAAGACGTTGCTGCCGGCACGGTGGTGCTTCGCCAAGGCCGAGTGCTGCGGCCACAAGACGTAGGTGTACTCTCGTCGATCGGCGTTTCGCAAGTGCCGGTCGTCCGTCAGCCACAAGTCAACATTATCGCCACCGGAAATGAGTTATTGCCGCCCGGAACGCGTCCGTCCGGTTACCGAGTGGCTGACGCCAACAGCCCGATGCTCGCTGCTCTGGTTGATCGCGACGGCGGTCAGCCCCGTTTTTCTCAATGCGTGGCGGACGAACCGCGGCAGATTCTCGCCGCGCTCGACGAAGAAGCGGACGTAGTCCTGGTCTCCGGTGGATCCAGTGTCGGTCAGGAAGATTACGTAGCCAGCCTGCTTGCCGAACATGGCGAGTTGGCTATTCATGGCGTCGCCATGCGCCCCAGCAGTCCGGTCGGCATGGGTACGCTCGATGGTCGGCTGGTGTTTTTGTTACCCGGCAATCCGGTCTCGTGCCTGTGCGCTTACGACTTTTTTGCGGGCCGCGCGCTCCGTACGCTGGGCGGTCGCAATCCCAACTGGCCCTACGACAGAAAACGTGCCGTGCTGAACCGAAAAATCGTCTCCGTCGTGGGTCGTGTTGACTATGCTCGGGTTCAACTGGCCGACGGTCGAGTTGAACCGCTGGCCATTTCCGGCGCGTCGATGCTCACCAGCACTACACGCGCCGATGGCTTTGTGATTGTGCCGGGCGACAGCGAAGGGTATGCCGAAGGCGCCGAAGTGGAAGTGTTCCTGTACGATAAAGACCCGGCCCCTGACTTTCCTGACTCCTGAACCCTGACCCCCGTTCCCTGACTTCTTTCCCGGCCTGGCGGCCTGGGCTAAAAGACCTCATGGTTAAGCAACAACAGTTTCTCAATGTGATCGACCGCGACGAGGCGGAGCGACGTTTTCATGCCGTGCTTTCGCTTGATCCGCTCGGCAGTGAGGAGGTATTGCTCGATAACGCGCTCTTTCGCATCCTGGCCGACGACGTGGTGGCCAGCGTCGACGTGCCGTCGTTTGATCGGTCGAACTACGATGGATTCGCGGGCCGCGCGGTCGATACGTTCGGTGCCCGGGAGGAATCGCCGCGGTCGTTGGTTCTGCTCGACCAGGAGTTGGCCACCGGCGTCGTACCAACCACCGAGGTCGCTGCGGGGCAGGCCGTGGCCATCGCGACTGGCGGGATGTTGCCCCGTGGCGCCGATGCGGTCGTCATGGTCGAACATACCGACGTGCAAGAAGGGGGCGACGCTTCGACCGGCGTCCGCGGCGCGCAACAGATCGTCGTTCGCCATGCGGTGACGCCTGGCTTTGGCGTAGCGTTTGCCGGTACCGACATCGCCCGTGGCGAAACCGTCTTGCGTCGTGGCGAGCAGTTGACCAGTCGCGAGACCGGCGTGTTGGCCGCCATCGGTGCCGACCGAGTTTCGGTTTTCCGCCCGGTGCGGGTGGCCATCATCTCGACCGGCGACGAGCTGATTCCGCCCGGCGAGCTGATGCAGCCGGCGCGGGTGTTTGATTCCAACGCTCGAATCCTTTCCGACGCCGTCCGCGAACTGGGTGGCGAGCCGCAATTCCTTGGTATCGTGCCGGATGATGTCGATGCGCTTCGCCACTCGCTTCTCGCAGCGCTCAAGTCGGCCGACGTCGTTCTGCTTTCCGGCGGAACCAGCAAAGGGCAGGGCGACCTTTGCTATCACGTTGTCCAGGAGCTTTCCGACCCGGGCGTTGTCGCGCATGGCGTCGCGCTCAAGCCGGGCAAACCGATTTGCCTGGCGGTCACCGGCGGCAAACCGGTCGTGATTCTGCCCGGTTTTCCGACGTCGGCAATCTTCACGTTTCACGAGTTCGTCGCGCCGGTCATTCGCCGCCTGGCGGGCCAACTCGGCATGTCCGAGGATATGCCCCGCGTATCCGAGGAAATGGTCAATGCTCGCATGGCCGTCAAAGTGAATTCCGAAGTGGGCCGCACCGAGTACATGCTCGTCGGGCTGGTGCATTCGGCTGAGAATAAGGGCGGCCAGTCGCTCGTTGCCTACCCGATGGGCAAAGGCTCGGGCAGCGTGACCACGTTTAGCCGTGCCGATGGGTTTATCACGATCGACCGCCATCAGGAAATTGTGGAGGCCGGGGCACCGGTTCGCGTTCAACTTCTCGGTCGCTCCTTGCACCTGGCCGATTTGGTCGTGATTGGCAGCCACTGCGTTGGGCTCGATTATCTGCTCAGCCAGATGCAGCGACGCGGATTTCATACCAAGTTTCTCGCCGTCGGCAGCACGGCCGGGCTGGCCGCCGCCGAGCGCGGCGAGTGCGACATCGCAGGCATCCATTTGCTCGATCCGAAATCAGGAGAGTACAACCGCCCGTTCGTGACTGTGGAATTGGATCTAGTGTGCGGCTATCGACGACGACAGGGTGTGTTATTTCGCCCGGGCGATCGGCGCTTCGAAGGACGTTCGGCCGGCGACGCCGTCGCGGCCGTCCAATCAGATCCGCAATGCGTGATGGTCAATCGTAACGCTGGCAGTGGCACGCGGATTCTCATGGACCGTTTGCTAGACGGTGTGCAGCCCACCGGCTATGCCGCGCAGCCGCGTAGCCACAATGCCGTGGCGGCCGCCGTTGCCCAGTCGCGTGCCGATTGGGGTTTGGCGATCGAATCGGTCGCCAAGAGTTATGAACTCGGATTCCTGCCGCTGCAAGACGAGGCGTACGATTTTCTCGTACCGAAATCACGTCGCCGACGCCCGGCCGTGATCGCGTTGTGTCAACTGTTGGACGAGCCCGACACGCAGACATCGCTGCAAAAGCTTGGCTGCCAACGCTAACAACGCACGAGCACTTCGCCGCGGCCGCCGTCGAGCATGTCGCCGTGATACAGATCGTACGTTGCCGTGGCCAGCGACGGCTCAAACGGAAACGTGTGGTGTCGCAAGTCTGCAAACATCAGGGGAAGGATCGGCGGCCGAAACCGACAGGCGTGTCGAAACGTAGGCAGCAGGTTCGGCTCGTCGATGTCGAACAGGCCGATCGTGCCCCGTCGCATGCCAGCGCCGTAGCGGATCCCTGTCTCGCCAAACAGGAAGATGCTGCCCGCGATCATATTGAAACCGGCCGTGTCGCCAGAGCGACCCCCGATGCAGATCCAACCGCGGCGCATCGTGTGCCCGATTTCGTTGCCGGCGTCACCTTCGATGAGAATCACACCGCCGGTCATTCCACGACTGGAACCGCGATAGGCGGCGCCGATCAAGTGGCCCGCGCGGCCCCGGACATGGATCAGCCCGCCGTGCATCTCGCCGCCGACCCAATCGCCAGCGTCGCCGTGAACATGGATCTGGCCGCCACGCATCTCGCTACCGATGTGCCGGCCGGCCGGCCCGTGGATGTGGATTTCGCCCTCTTTCATATGGGCGCCAATCCAATGCACGCCAGACAGATCGCCACTCATTTCCCAACGGGCGTCGCTCGGATCGCCCGAGACGTCGAACATTTCGCCCAGCGAAATTTTGCGGTTGCCGTGGAATATCTCATGCTGCCGGATCGCGTCGAGCGAATCGCCACGCACTGCCTCGGGCGTGATTCCTTCGATTTCGACCGGGATCGACGTCTTGCCTCGGTAAGCCAGCGTAAGCGTCATTTAGACTCGATTCTCGCTTTCTAAGGTGCCGTTTTGTAGATGGGTGGCGGGGAAGGAGCCTAAGCGACAGCCCCGGTGATGCAGACTCTAACTTCGGGGCCGTCGCCAGAAGCTCCTTCCCCGCCACCCGGTCCACCACCATTCGTGACGCATACTCTTCTGAAGCGTCTTGTTTTAATCTTTTGCCAAAACAGTACAATAGTGGCCCGCTTATTATACAAGGCGATAATAAGATGCTCAAACGTATAGCCTTGTCGGAAAACCCCGTGGCGCGGATCGGATGGCTGGGGCAGAGCCTAAGCCACCCTGTACTGGTTTTCGGCAAAGCCAATACTCCTCGGGGAATAGCGTTGTGAAACATGGTGCGATGATCCTTTGTGGCGGGCACAGCTCGCGGATGGGGCTCGATAAGGCCATGCTGCCCTTTGGCGGCGAGCTGATGCTCCAGCGCGTCGTGCGGCTCATTGCTCCGCAGGTCGGGCCGATCGTGGTGGTTGCCGCGGCGGATCAAGTTTTGCCCGATTTGCCCGACTCGGTGACGATCGCTCGCGACCGGCGTCCGGGCCTCGGACCGCTCGAAGGCTTGGCCGCCGGCCTCTCGGCCATCAAAGATCGCACCGAGGAAGATAGCATCGAAGCCGTCTACGCGACCAGTTGCGACGTGCCGTTGCTGGTGCCGGCGTTCGTCTCTCGAATGTTTGAACTGTTGGATAATCATGACATCGACGACTATGACATCGTCGTACCGCGCGACGGCAAATTTCACCATCCGCTGGCCGCCGTTTATCGCACCAGCGTCTTGCCGCACGTCGAGCAACTGCTGGCCGACGAGCGGATGCGGCCTGCGTTTCTTTTCGATGCGGTCAACACGCGCAAAGTGCCGGTCGAAGAGCTGCGCGACGTCGACCCCGATCTGCTTACGCTGGAAAACCTGAACCAGAGAGAAGACTACCTGGCCGCGCTGCGCCTAGCCGGGTTCGACCCGCCGGCGGAGTTGATCGCGAAGTTTGATCGCTAGAAGCACCCCGGCTGCTTGAGGCAGATAGCAGGTTCTGAAGAGTCGTTGGAAAGCAGCCGGGGTGCTGGCGCCGCCGCTGCCTTAACACTTCACGACTTCCGATTCGTGCATACAGTCCGAGCTGACCGGATAGTTGCGGAAGCGGATCGAGTAATACTGCTCGAACCACTCTTGAATATGCACTAGTCGCTGGCTGTCGAACTCGGGCGCCACGTGCAGCGTACGGCCGATCGGTGCGCTGCGAACTTCTCCCTGCTCGACGATCAGCTCGCCACCTTTGATCACCATCCGCGGCAGCTCGAACATCGTCTCTTTATTATCGTGCGGTGTGTAGATCGTGATATCGGCGTCGGCGCCCGGGCCAAGGTGCCCTTTCTTGTCCGCGATGCCAAGGATCCGTGCCGGGCCGGCGCGGGTAATGATCGCAATTTCGCCGAGCGTATACTCGCGGTCCAGGTCGGCCAGTTGGCAACGATTGCAAACCTCGGCCGGGCAGGTCTTCAGCACATCTTGCCGATAGGTGCGGTCCATCAGCAGCCGGATGATCTGCGGATAGACCAGAAAGCTGCCGCCGTTCGGGTGATCGGTGCTCATAATCACCCGCCAAGGGTCTTCGACCATCAGGTACCATTCGAGCCCGATGGCCCATTGCAGGGCGTGAACCAGGCTCTTGTTGCGATACTTGATCGGCGTGATGCCGCAGCCAGATTCCATCTCGGTGTCGCCGCTGAACCACTTGCCCTTGTAGACGTTGTGCAGGAAGTAGCCGAGCGGGCCGTCGCCGGTCATGCTGGTCGTTTCGCCGAACAGCACCTGGCCGACGTCGACCGTAATGTTCTCGTGCGAGTTTACATATTCGGCCAGCGAGGCGACCTTGCTGTTGAACGTGTTCTCGTCGCCCTCGCCGCCGCCATAACTGTGAAACTGAATGTGCGTGATGTGGCCGCGCCCGCCTTCGAGAGACTTCATCGTATCGAGTGTCGTCTGCCAGTTGCCCGGCATGCCGAGGTTGTTGCAATGGATATGCACCGGGTGCGGCAGGCGAAGTGCATGAGCGGCGCTTGCCACCTGAGTGATGATCTGTCGCGGTGTGACATCGAAGTGCGGCACGTGGTCGTCGAGGCCGCTCACATTGCCCGCGGCGCGACTCTTCCACACCTCGACTCCGCCCGGATTGACCAGCTTGGGCGCGAAGCCTTTGGCCGCACCGAGCAGCCAGGCAATGAACGCTTGTAGCCGCTCCGGCTCGCCCTCCTGGATCGACTTCATCACGTAATGGTTGTTGCCCATCAGCACATAAAAACCCTTGTCGAGACAGGGCGTGTCGTCGAACTCCTCGTGGGCATGTCGCGCGGCGAGCGGCGGGATGGCCGCGTCAAACGCCGTGGTATAGCCCAGCCCGGCGTACAGATAACCGGTGGCGAACGTGCTCGGTACGCTGCCGGTCGTGCCGCTGTGCGTGACCGACGTGCGATGCAGTACCTTGCTCTTGCGTTTGTCCTCGGGCCGCATCTTGCGGGCGACGTTCACCTTCGGCCCGGCGATGTGGCAGTGAATATCAATCCCGCCAGGCATAATTACCATGCCGGTCGCGTCGATGGTGCGGGCCGGCTTCACGCCCGGATCGGTCGGGGCGTCTACGATCCGGCCGCCATCGATCCAAATATCGCGGACCTGGCCGTCGACGTCGTTGGCCGGATCGTAGAGCATACCGCCGGATATCTTGCAAAGCGAGTTGGACATGGTTGTCAGCTTAACGGGTCACGTTGTCGAAGTTCGAGGAGCCTCGTATCGTAGACGATGACCGAACGAAGGGCGAGTGGGGAGAAAAAAGCGGAGAGCGAAGAGCAGAGAGCGAGGGTGGCTGGGGCAGAGCCTAAGCGCCGCCCCAGAACCGAATAATCTGGCGCCGGCAATGCTCTCTCCTAGCCATTTTTCCGAAGGCGGCTAGAATTTTGTCGGTTCTATTGCTTCTGGCGAGCCGCAGGCGTAAGCCTGTGGGTAATGGCCTTGTGTAAAAAAAGTGAAATGCACGAACGATCGGGAGGAAAAATCATGTCGGCCAACGGACAATTATTGGCGGCGGTCGAGCGGATCGAGTTCGCTCGCGGGCTAACCAAGACGTATCTCGACGATCTAGCGGCGGAAGATTGGTTTTGGATGCCCAACGAGGGCGTGACGCACATTGCCTGGCAGGTCGCCCATCTGGCCTTTGCTCAATATGCTCTGCTGATGCGAAGGATTCGCGGCGAGCGGCCGGAAGACGAGCAGGCGATCTCGGCAGACTTCATCGAGCGATTCGGTCGCGGCAGCACACCGGCAGCCGGCGCGGAAAACAACCCCGCGATCGAGGAGATTCTCCGCACATTCGATCGGGTTCACGCGCAAGCGATAGAAGAACTGTCGCAGTACACGGACGAGCAACTGGACGTGCTGAGCGAGCCAGCGCACCCGGCGTTTACGACGAACCTCGGCGCCGTCGGCTTCGCCTCGCAACACGAGCTACTACACGCCGGACAGATTACGCTCCTACGCCGTCTAATGGGCAAGAAGCCGAAACGGTAGAGGACGGGTAGAGGAAATGTATACTGGCTGGTGATCGGGAGAGTGGTAGTTCGTATAAGTCGCCGTGTATCATGGGATCATTGCAACCCGTGGTAGCGATACGTTAGCCCGGATTTCCCAGATGACTCCATTCGCTTTGACACGCGATCTGCGACAACCCTTTGAAAACAAGGGCTTCAACGCGTTTCATGCCGAAGCGACAGGAGAACTCAATGGGTGACGTCGAAAACAACGATTTGCGACTTGGTTTCCAGCCGCTAAGACGCGTTGGTGAGGGCGAACGACGCAGGCAATCGCCAAGGGTTTCAATACGTCGGACGATGAAGCCGACGCAGTTTCGGACGCTGCTTTTGCTGCATTCGGCGTGTCGGTCTGTGCAGGTTGTGGGAGTCGCATCGCCTCCGACGGAGTCTCATTCGACGCCGATTTCGACGTTTGATGGCACTATGATTTATGACATGAGTTTTGAAACACTGCGGCCCGAAGATTCAGTCGTCAAAAGACTTAGGTCGACGAGTGCCGGCAAACGAAGGGTTTTGAGAATGGCGTGGCTTCGGGACAAATGCCAACCAATCACCACACGTTAGACTCGGGGGGGGCGCAGCGTGTTATAATCGCGGCACTTCGAGCGTGAATCGGTTCCAGGCTCAGCCCATATGGGAAATATCGGGTTAGACTATCGCAATATCGGACCTTTCTAGGAATAGGCAACGTTCCGAGCCTGGAGCGGTTTCAGGCAATTCCAAATGGGAAATCCCGGCTTATTGAAAGAGAACTATCATGATCGCGCGTATTAGCTACCAAGAATCACTTCCTCATTTGAGGTTCGAAAGACTTTTGCTCTTGGCCGTCTGCTTCGTAGTGTCCACTGGCGGCCTTCAAGCATCGGCCGCGGAGTCAGGCAAGGCAACCGATGCTTTCTTAGCCAAGAACGGCCAGGCCGAGGCGGTGATTGTTGTTGGCGCGGAGAGCGGGCCGTTCTACCGCTGGGTGGCCGAAGAAGTACAACGCTACATCAAGAGGCTCTCATATGCCGAACTGCCCATTGTCACCAGCGACAAGGTTCCCACGGGAAAGACGCTCATTGTCGTGGGCGGGCCTGAGGTCAACCCCTTGTCCGCCGCGGCCCAGCAGAAGCAGTTGGTCAATTTCAGTGGGTTGAAGCCGGAAGGATTCGTGCTGAAGGCGGTCGAGCTGAAAGGTCGCCAGGCCCTCGTCGCCGGCGGCAATGACGAGACCGGAACGATGTACGCCGGCTACGAGTTGCTGGAGCGGTTGGGGATCGTATTCCAAATCACCAACGACATCATCCCCGAGCAGAAGCCCAACCTCGCTTTGCCCGCGCTGGACGTGCGGATGGAGCCCATGGCCAAGTACCGCGGGGCGATGAAGGAAGAAGCCGAAGGCAACTGGTACATGGGGCTCCAAGAATGGTGCAGTCTTATCGACCAGATGGCCAAGCTGAAATTGAATACTCTCCAGTTGTGGATCGGCATAGGTTCCCCGTGGCTCGAGTTCTCCTACAAGGGCGAGGTGGGGGAGATCATCCACACACCGGA
>CAUYYY010000055.1:0-9217 GCA_963577165.1 Planctomycetota bacterium
TGTTTGACCGATTATACACCGCAACTGGACAAATTGGCCGAGCCAGTACCGGACGGGCCTTCGTGCCGGCGAATGATGCTCTTGGCTGCGAAGGCGAATGCTTACGTGAGCTTCGGTATGTCCGAGCTCGACGGAACGAAAAGGTATATAACCCAAGTCTTCGTCGGCCCAGCGGGACTGGTGTACAAGTATCGTAAGAGCTGGCTCTGGCGGGACGATGACAAAGGATATCGCAATGAGTGGGAGCGGTACGACACGGGTACGGGACCAGAGCGATTTGAAATTGACGGAATCACCGCGACGTGTTTTATCTGTGCCGACGGCGTAGCGCCACGTTGCCTTGAACGTGCTCGGCTTGAGCGGCCAGAGGTGGTTTTTTACCCCAACAATCGTGAGAGATTGCCGGACTTCCCCGTTTTCGGAGCCTATGCCCGACAGATTGGTGCACCCATGTTGGTTACCAATCGAGTTGGTATGAGCTGGGACTACGATTGTCAGGGCGGATGTGCGGTCTTCGACGCCGACGGCAAAGTGTTGGCCAAGGCCAATCGAAACGGCGATGAGGAGGTGTTGTACTACACACTAACGATTCACTAAAAAAAACGCGGTGTGGGCTGACAACTAGCGCAACAAACGGGAACTCGTCGCTTTTGTGCTGCATGAAGGCATCAACCTCCCGACTATTCGCAAGGCGTAGGGTGGGTGGTTCTGGCGGCGAGCAAGACATTGCCTGGCAGGAGGGCGAATCGCCGCCAGGTTCACCCACCTACTGTAGAGAGCGATCAAGTTGCGGTGGGTGAACCTGTCGGCGGTTAAGGCTGAGCAATGTGGTCCATGGCCTCCGCCGACAGAACCACCCACCCTACGCGACTGAAACGAATCGCGACGCACACTGCTGGGCAAGCCAGCAGTGCCACCCAAACGTGCTACCTAGCACTCGGAACAGCCCTACCGCTCGTTCCGGCCTACCTTCCTGCCACAACCGATGGCTCGATTTCTAGTGTAATATGGTGTAGTCTGCCTTGGCAGCCGCCGCCCGTGCTTCCTAATACAGAAGTCGTTCTGATGAAAATCACCTCCGTTCCTCAAATTTACCGAAACGCCAACCGCTGGCGAGAGATTCTCTCCACGCTGAGCAAATATGGGCTAGCCGGGTGGATCAGCCGTTTCGATCTTTCGTTTGCCAAGGGCTTGCTCAAGAACCGCAACGGCGAGGTCCTGGCGAAACACAGCCGCGAAACCCGTATTCGACTTGCCCTCGAGGAACTCGGGCCTACGTTCATTAAGCTTGGCCAGATACTCAGTACGCGTCCCGACCTGGCGGGAATCGCCCTGGCAGATGAACTCAAGAAATTACAGACCGATGTTCCGGCCGATCCGCCCGACGTGGTTCGGACGACGATCGAGACGGAAATGGGGCAGCCGATCGAAGATCTGTTTGCCGAGTTTAACGAGAAACCACTTGCCTCCGCATCGATAGGCCAGGTCCACCTGGCGCGGCTTCATAACGGGGACGAGGTGGTTGTGAAAGTGCAGCACCATGATATCGAACAACAGATCCGTGTCGATCTCGACATCCTTACCGGCCTAGCCCAGTTGGCCGAACGGATTCCGGAGATGGCCGTTTATCGCCCCAAGACCACGGTTGCCGAGTTCCAGCGAGCATTGCGCCGCGAGCTCGACTTCGGTCGGGAAGAACGAAATATGCAGCAGTTCGCTCGTGACTTTGCTGACGACGAAACCGTTCAGATTCCGACCTCGTACACCGAGTTTTCCACGCCGCGCGTCCTCACGATGCAACGACTCGATGGTATCAAACTTACGGAAACCACACGATTGGCCGCATCCGAGATCGACCTCGATGAAATCGCCCGCCGCGGTGCAAGATTGTATTTGGAAATGATCTTCGAGAACGGCTTTTACCACGCCGATCCGCACCCGGGCAATATGGTGCTGCTCGAAGGTGGCGTGATCGGTCTGCTCGATTTCGGCATGGTCGGCCGGATCGATGAATCGATGCGTGATGATCTCGAAGAACTGCTGATGGCGATCGTCGGCGAAGATTCCGAACGCCTAACTTCCGTGATTACCCGGATTGGTGCTGTGCCGTCGGAAATGGACGAGACGGCGCTCAGCGGAGAGCTGGCCGATTACGTCTCCCATTTTGGCAACCTGCCTCTCGAATCGTTTGATCTGTCGGGCGCACTGAGAGAGATGATTGAAATCGTCCGTCGCTATCGGATTATGCTTCCTGCGCCGCTGGCCATGTTGCTCAAAGTCTTGATTATGCTTGAGGGAACGGCCCAACTGCTCAACCCCCGCTTCAATTTGACCGAGGTCATGGAGCCATACCAAAAGAAAATGGTGCGACGGCGACTCTCACCGTTACGGCAGGTGAAGCGAATGCAACGTGTTTTCTACGAGGTGGAACAACTGGCCGAACTGCTGCCGCGGCGCATACGCGAGATCTTGCAACAGATTCAGACAGGCCGTTTTGATGTGCATCTCGATCATCGAGGGCTCGAGCCAAGTGTCAATCGACTGGTTCTCGGCATGCTTGCCAGTGCCCTTTTTGTCGGTTCGTCGTTGATGATTAGTCGAGGCGTTGGCGTCATCGAACTTTTTTCATACCGCTTTCCAATACCGGGCATGATCGGAATGTTGGCAAGCTTGGCGCTCGGAGTCCGGCTATGGCGGGCGATCAGCAAGTCGGGACATCTTGACCGGCGACGATAGGCGTCTGTTGAAGAAAGTACCCCGAAAGCGGCCGGGTGGCGGGGAAGGAGTCTGAGGCGACGGCCCCGGATTTGGAGCCACCACCGCGGGGCCGTCGCTTAGGCTCCGACCCCGGCACCCTAAGCGGCGGCAGCTTCCGGCACGTGCAGTGATGGCGAGTGCTGAGAAGGTACCTGTGGGGAAGGCGATGTGCCGGCAAAGGAATGGATTGCCCGTTCGATGCGATCGTTAAGTTCGTCCAGTTTTCGCAGCGCCTCGTCTTGGCGAGCATCGATTTCGGAAAGCAACTCGGGTGTGGAGAGTTCGGGCATTTTTTTGGAGATCCTGCATTCCGTCGCGCGTGGGCTCAGTGGGCGTAAACTAGACCATCGGCGTTTGAACAAGCGGCGGTTGATCCCACTTCAGGCCGGTTGACGACGGAGGGCTGAAATTTGGGTAAACCGTTCCGCCTTATCCTGTGATACCGGAAACAGGCCCATCTGAGGCGGAAAACCTCAGCGGCGAAGCGGATCATTCCGGTTACTGGGGTCGACCGGAACGTACAATTACGCTCGCCTGCGGAAGCTATAATTTTGGTGAGAATCGTGTCGATTTGGGTAGACGCACCGTATGCTGACCGGCTAGACTGAACAGCTCGGCCGTTGTGTGCCGTCCTGGCCCGTGTCGCGTCACCCCGGCGTGGACGGCCGCCTGAAGGACCAGACGTCGAGTTGATGGTTCCCAGAAGATGAGTGGTCCCAGGATATGGTTTTGGAAAAAGGATGAAATGTGGTTAAGCTGACATTGCGTGATCGAGAGTCGGTTCAAGAAGCGGTTCGCCGTTTCCGAAAACTGGTTGAGCGAAGCGGCATCAAGAAGGAAATGCGCCGCCGCGAATATTATGAGAAGCCGAGCGAGATCAAACGGCGGTCGCGTCTTCGTGCCGAACGTCGCGCAAAGCGAAACCGAACGCTTTTTGGCATCTAGAGCAAGTTGCTCAGACGTACGTATAGCAGCGTGACGATTACTCTGCGCGGCGATCTAACGCCTCGGGTAACGTCATGACGAAATCGCGGATTTCGTCGCGGACTCGCCGATAGTTGTCCAGCGCTTCCTCTTCGTTTGCCGCCGACTTGGCAAGTCGAGGCGGATCGTCAAAACCGACGTGCATGATCCGTGGTGCGCCCGATAAGCTCGGGCAATGCCCGTCGGCATGACCGCAAACGGTGACGACGACGTCGAACTCGACGGGGCCGAGTTCCTGCACATGTTGCGACCGTTGATTCGAAATATCGATACCCGCCTCTTGCATGACGCGTACTGCATGGGGATTCAAACCGTGTGCCTCGATTCCCGCCGAATAGGGCTCGATGACCTCAGCCTTCAGAGCCCGTGCCCAACCTTCCGCCATCTGGCTTCGGCAGGAATTGCCGGTACAGAGAAAGAGAATCTTTGGTATTCGTGCCGGAGTGTGCATCGCGCAAACCAATCTCTACAATCGGAAGCACCCCGGCTGCTGTACCTGGAAGAACCCCGAAGCTCCTATGTCAGCAGCCGGGGTGCCAAATCGGGAAGTTTTACTATAGCCTGTGGCCGGCTCGATCACCATCGGCAGCAGCGAACGCCACTTGAGCCGGGCTGCATGTCAGTGCCCCCGACTCAGACTGAAAATCGGTAAGAGGATCGACATCCCGATACCGCCCACAACGACCCCCATCACTGCGATCATAATTGGTTCGATCATGCTCGTTGTTGTTTTGATTGCATTTTCAACCTCACTGTCATAGAACGAGCTTACCCGGCCTAGCACGACGTCGAGCTTTCCGGTTTGCTCTCCCGCTCGAATCATCTGAACCAACGTCGACGGAAAAAGAGGACTCATCGAAAGCGCTTCGTGGATTTGGCTTCCCGAGGTCACTTTGGCTAGGACACTTTGCCAAACGCTCTCGTAGAAGGAGTTGCCCGAAACATCGGATGAAAGTTGAATGGCATCCAGCACGGAGACACCGCTCGCGACCATGGTTCCCAAGGTACGAATGCTGCGGCTGATCACGACTTTGCGAAACATTGGGCCGATAATCGGAATATTGATTTTCAGCCAGTCGCACATTCGGCGGCCAGCATCGGTCCGTAGGCCGGAGACGACACCTGCGACAAACAGGGCCGTGCTAAGCAGGCAGGCAAACCAGTGCTCAATCAAGCATGAGGATATTGCCATCATCCACCTCGTCAGCATCGGCAGTGTTGTATTCTGACGTTGGAAAATCGGCGCAAACTTGGGCATCACGAATGTCAGTAGAAAAAATGTCACGCCAACGGTCAGCACCATCATCACCATCGGATAGGCCATCGCCGCCCGAACTTTTTGCCTGTTTTCCAGTTCCTTTCGCAAATAGGCGGCGATTCGGTCCAGCATTTCCGCCAGGGTACCGGTCGCCTCGCTGGCACGAATAAGTGAAACATAAGTTTTGTCGAACAACTTCGGGTAGTTCTCAAGCGCCCGAGAAAAATCGCCGCCCCCCTCGACGGTTGTCCGAATGTCGTTCAAGGCATGCCGCAACGTGCTGTTCTCGGTCTGCTGAGTAATACTATCCAGGGCCGTTGCCAAGGAGATGCCCGTGTCGACCATCACCGCCAATTGCGTCGTCACGTAAATAATATCGGCACGGCTGACACGCGGAGCGAACAGCCCGGTCACTTCCTCGTCCTCGGCTATTTCGAGCACGTGTTGACCGTTCTTGCGCAAACGCTCCTGTGCTTCATCCAGATTCGTGGCGTCGATGCTTCCGCGGTGCTCGTGACCGAGTGAATCGCGGACGCGATAGTCGAACGATGGCATAGAACACCTATAATCCCTACGTACCGGCCACGTTGAAGACTTCCTCAATCGTGGTGATGCCTTCGCGGACCTTGCGGAATCCATCGTCCGCAAGCGTAATCATATCATTGTCTTTTCCGATCTGACGCAGCCTGCTTACTGTCGCGCCGTCCATGATCGCGTCACGCATTTCGTCATTGACTGATAATAGCTCGTGAACGCCGAGTCGTCCTCGATATCCGGTGTTACGACATTCTCGGCAGCCGGCGCCCTTGTACACCTGGTCCAATTCCATGCCCATCCGCGCCAGCGCCTTGCGGACGTTGCGCGGAGGATCATACTCGGTACGACACCGATTACATATCCGCCGCACAAGTCGCTGCGCCAACACAGCTTGCAGCGCGGCACCGATCAGAAATGATTCGACACCCATGTTGATAAGCCGTGTGATCGCCAGCGCCGCATCGTTCGTGTGTAAAGTGCTAAATACAAGATGGCCCGTCAGGGCCGCTTGAATTGCGGTCCGCGCCGTCTCTTCATCGCGTATCTCGCCGACCATGATGATATCCGGGTCTTGCCGCAACAACGTTCGCAGCGCTTTGGAAAATGTCAAACCGACACGTTCCTGGACTTGAAATTGGTTGATTAGCGGAAGGTTATACTCCACCGGATCTTCGACCGTGCAAATATTGTTCTCCATCGAGCTGATTTCGTTTAGGACCGCGTAAAGCGTCGTCGACTTGCCGCTACCGGTTGGGCCCGTTACCAAGACGATTCCGTTGGGTTGGCGGATGTGCTGTTGTAAACTGGTCAAGATATCCTCGGCAAAACCAAGATCGGCCAGCGACAGAGAGCCACCCTTCATGTCCAATATGCGGATGACTGTTTTTTCACCCTGCTTGCTGGGGAACGTGCTCACCCGCATATCGATCTTGCGACCGTCGAGCAGCACATGAATGCGCCCGTCTTGGGGTAGTCGTCGCTCGCTAATGTCGAGCGAGGCCATGATCTTAATCCGGCTCGTGACCGCGCTAAGCAGATGCAGCGGCACTTCGAGTGCCTTGTACAAACGTCCGTCCACACGGTACCGGACACGCATGCAACGTTCCGACGGTTCAATATGGATATCGCTGGCGCCTTCTTTGGCGGCATTGAAGATAATGTAATTTACCAAGCGAATGATCGGGGACTGGCCGGCGACCTCTTCGATGTCACCGATGTCTTCGATTGCGTCTTCGATCAGCGTGACTTCCGCCTGCTCCGAGTCTTCGATGATGTCGTCGATGACAAACACCTTCGAGTTCGGCAGCGCCGTGATCATCCGCCGGACGTCTTTGGTCGTTGTGGCGACAATCTGCACCTCCATCCCGACCGTTGCTCGAATTTCGTCGACCAGAAACAGGTTCGCCGGTTCCGTGACCGCCACGGTCAACACGTCGCGCACGACAAACAACGGAAGCACAAGGTGCTTTTCAATAAAATCGCGTGAAAGCAAGTCGGCGACTTTCGAATCATGAAGACGAGCTTCTAGCTTGGCATACGGTACGCCATATTCCGCCGCCAAACATTCCACCACCTGATCTTCAGTACACAGCTTCGATTCGACAAGAATCTCGCCCAGTAATCGATTTTCTCCGCCGCGCTGCTGCTTTTGCTCTCTCAGAACGGCTTCGAGGTCATCGATGGCGAGATAACCTCGCTCGATGAGGACGTTGCCGAGTCGTTTGGGTGTCGAGGCGATGGACATCAGATTACTCGGAGTCAAAATGATCGAAACTCTTCGCGGCATCCGTGATGCTTTCAAACACTTCCAGTTGCTGGTCGAGCCGCGTTATCTCAAGAATTTTCCGATTGCAGTGGTTCGTGGTTGCCACTTTGACATCTCCGCCCAGTTCGCATAATGCGTCGCGAGCATTGAGCAGAGAGGTCAGGCCTCTGCTATCGATCGACTCGGTAGAGTCCAGGTCGATGACCACATTGAGCCGGTCGAGTTGAGTCAAAAGGGCCTCAAACGCTTCGGCTTGGTCGTCACCCAATTCTTCGGGCGTGTGGACGACAACCACTTCGCCAAATATTTCGCTCGGACACTTCATAAACCGTTTAACCTCGTGGTGTGGCACATTACCCGTGGCCACGCTACTCGTGGCTGGGGCAGTCTGCTGCTACGTCGAAGAAACACCCTTGCTAAGAATCTCTCGTGCCCGGCTTTCCAGTTCGCGAGGGCTAAACGGCTTGGGCAGCACCGCCACGATCCCCCACTTCTTGATAACCTCTTCGCTGTTGAGTTCGAAACCCTTTGCGGTGAGCATTATTACCGGCAAGTCGCGGGTGGCTAAACAGGATCGCACTCTCTCGACCAGTTCCAAGCCATCAAGCTTGGGCATTTGGTAGTCTGTAATGAGCAGGTCAGGACACTCGCGTTCGATATCCTGCCATGCTTCTTCGCCATCGGCGGTACAGCGCACGATGTAACCCGCCCGGCGGAACTTAATCTCCGTGGCGCGGAGGATATGTGGTTCGTCGTCGCACAAAAGGACCGTATGTTGCATAACGTTCTCCTCAGGATCGTCGCTTTTCAGACACGTCGCTAGGGATCGGCCCAACAATAGCTGTCCTATTTGGAAGCACCCCGGCTGCTGTATCACGACAGATTTTGTAACTTCTTCATCCGCAGCCGGGGTGCTGAGTCGTACAGTTATTCCTTGGATGCTTCTAGCTCACTTGCCCGACACTCGGAAGACTTACGGAAAACGTGCTACCAACGCCCAATTCGCTACTTACGCCCAAGCGACCTCCGTGAACATCCTCGACAATGTGACGCGCCAGCGGTAATCCCAATCCCGTGCCTTCTGCCATATCACGGTTCTTGTTCACTCGATAAAACTTGTCGAACACACGTTCGCAGTCCTCTCGGCTAAGTCCTACACCGGTATCCTCAACCTCGAACACCGCCTCACTTCCTCGCATTCGGCTGCGAAGACTCACTCTACCGCCTTCCGCCGTATACTTAATCGCATTAGAGAGTAAGTTGATTGCAGCTTGCAGCATGAGGTCGCGGTCGACCAATACCCCCAAATACATCGGACTCGGATCGGATTGAATATCGATCCGCTTCGTCTCGGCGGCCGGCGTCGTAACGTGGATCGCCTCGTCCAGAATTTCGTTGAGTGACCGTGAGGTTTTGCTGACACGAACAACGCCCGCCTCGATTCGCGCCAAGTTGAGCAGATTATCGATCAAACGCTGCAGGCGGTCCGCTTGGCTATTGATGATGGTGAGAAACTGTTCGCTCGTGGCCTCGTCTTCCACATCGCCGTCTGCCAGTAACTCGACGTAGGCCTTGATACCGGCCAGCGGCGCCTTCATTTCGTGGCTGACTGTGGAAACGAATTCTGCATGACGTTTCTGGATGGTCTTTGTTGCATTGATATCGCGCAGTACGGCAACCGCGCCGTGGACTTCGTGCGAATCGTCAGCCGGGTCGCCCAGGCCGGGAACGACACTCGTCGTTACCCGATACCAGTGCCCCTCATCGTCGTTCTGCAATTGCAACTCACCGGTACGCCGCTTCGATCCGGATCGATGCCGTGTCTCCGTTAACAACTCCATCAAGGTATCGCACCGCAACAGTTGGTCGGCCGCATGTTGTTCGGTTTTCGTGAGATCAAAATCAAACAACGTCTG
>CAUYYY010000056.1:0-9029 GCA_963577165.1 Planctomycetota bacterium
GTCGGCAACCTAACCCGGTCGATCGATATCCCCAAGCTAGTCGGTGACCGCCTTCAGCCGATGGAGAACTATCGCTTCCATACCGAATCGACCATCCTTGATATACGAGGCGGGCGAAAGCTGTCGCGCAGCAGCAATGAGGACCTCACCGCGCCGGCGCACATATTGATCCTCACCCGCAGCGGGAAGCTTATCGTTCAATCGGAACTAAAAAATCAGCCCGAATACGACGAGTATCGGGCCATGTTTGAAAACGAGGACGACGAGCAGATTGATCGCGGCCGCGAATTATTACCGGTGCAACGTGGCAAAGCAAAATCAATTTACAGAGGCGGCGGACGAGGTTTCTAGAGCAGCTTTTCTCAGAGAGGTAAGTTGTCAACGACCACACCCATCCGGGCAACTTGCTCGAAACCGGTCATTTTTCTTCCCTTGAGGGGTCGTCTACGCAAAAGTAAGCATTCGCCGAAGAGGGTTTGTAGTAGCCCGATTCATCGGGTTTGTCAGGCTGAGGACCCGAAAACCGCATGAATGCGGTTACTACGAACTGCCTCTCTATCTGTTTTGGCCCATTGTGATTATGGCGGCGGGCCACTACCATTACCGGCCAGATTCGAGTGGCAGCCGTGAACCAACCATACCCAACTTGCTCCTGTAGGACAGGGGTTCGATTTGGAAAGGATTGCCCAGTGAAGAAGTACGTCTTTTTGACCGGCGCTACCGGTCTTCTTGGACGGTATTTAGTCCGTGATTTGCTCCTCGCTGGCGAGCGCGTCGCCATTCTTGTCCGACGCACCAAAAAGGAGTCGCCCCGCCAACGGCTGGAGAACCTCCTCCAGCATTGGGAACGCGAGCTCGGCCACGCGCTGCCACGCCCCGTCTGCCTGGAAGGCGACATTGGCCACGACTTGCTCGCCCTCGACACAGTCCAGCTACGCTGGATTGCCGAGCATTGCGATCGTGTGCTTCACAATGCGGCGTCGATTACATTCGATGGAGATAGCCGCGATGGCGAGCCCTGGCGGACTAACGTCGATGGCACACACAACCTACTGCAGATTTGCCGTGAGTTGGGCCTACGCCAGATGCACTATGTCTCCACGGCCTACGTGTGCGGAGAGCGCGATACGCTGGTCATGGAAGACGATCTCAACTGCGGACAAACCTTTCGCAACGCCTACGAAGAGAGCAAGCTGCAAGCCGAGCAGATTGTGCGCGGGGCCGATTTCCTCGATCACCTGACGGTCTACCGTCCCGCGGTGATCGCCGGAGATTCTCAGACCGGATACACCAGCACCTATCATGGCCTGTACATGTATCTCAAGCTCATGGCGGTTCTGGTTCGGAACCTGGAACCCGATGCGGACGGCATGCGGCAAGTGCCCATGCGGATGAACGTCGGGGGCGACGAACCCCGTAATATCGTTCCGGTCGATTGGGTTTCCGCTGTGATCTCGCATATACTCTGTACCCCCGCGGCACACGATCGCACCTACCACCTCACACCCCATAAAGCGATCACAACGCGCCAGATTATTGATTATACAGGAACCTATCTCAATTCCGGCGGCGTCCAGTACGTGGGCCGCGACGCTTTGGATGATGATATGACGAACTCCTTCGAGCAGTCGATATACGAAAGTACCACGATGTACGACTCGTATAACGCAACCGACCCACAGCTCGATACAACCAACCTTCGCAAATTTGTTTCCCACCTTCCGTGCCCCCCTATTGATGAAGAGATGATCCATCTTTTCATGCGATTTGGCGATGAAGACCGATGGGGAAAACGTCGCACGCCTGTGGCTCCTGTCGGGCAATGGGCCGAGGAGTTACTTTTGCGTTCGCATGAGGAGGATTCGGGCGAGAACGGAACGCCTAAGTACAAATCAACTGCCGAAGCGAACCACGAACCCTGCTGCCTGATTGGTTTCGACGTTCTCGGGCCCGGTGGTGGCCAGTGGTACGCCCGATTAACAGACGATGGCCGGCTGGACTGGACGGTCGGCTTGCTGGACGAGAACAGCCCCGTACTGCAGATCGAGTCGCGTGACCTCACTCATCTGATTCATGGCAACGCCCTGGCGCTCGGCGAGTTGATCGAGCGTCATCTCAATACGCGAGAGGTAACCGTCGCATCCGATCTCGCCGCCCGTCTTGCCCGGGCCCTGCAGCGATCGGCTCGTGCCCTGCGGCGATCGATTTCGGACGCACCGACCATGATGGCCCCCGCCAATGGCGAAGTGGTGGCTGGCGAAGTGGTCGAATCGTTTGCCACCGCCGACGACGATGTGCCGCTCTAACTCGACGCGCCTCCTCTGCTGGCAAGTCCCTGTTTTGTCGTGGTTGGGAATGGCCAGCCGGACAAACGGGAAACAGGAAATTACCGAGCTGTATCACCCTCGTTTTGCTTTGGACGGATTGGCTGTACTGGCCATCTAATCATCTAATCCAACGAGAGTTGAAACTGCTCATTTTATCTATTCTTTGTGTTCAGCGGCCGAATGCTGGTGCTAGCCCGCTTTAGAGGCGTGAAAGGGCCGTATCGAGACGCTCAGACAAGGTGGGGAGGTATCTTCTCAACCGCTAGCAGTGGCTAATTGAGCAGCTTGTTGGATGCATTGTGCGAGAGATGGCATTTCGAAACGTCGGCTGAGGCGATCGCGAAGGTATTCGTAGGCACTCACCACCGGCGATGATCAAGAGTCCGTGTTTGGCGCCGGCCTTCACGTTCGAAGGCTTCATGACACACAGTTGGTGTTTCCAGGGGATGTCGCGCCACGTTTGGGATGTCAGAATCAGCTCAACATAAGACGCCTTGTCAAGGGTGCCCTCGTCATGCTTTTTCCAGCCATAACTATCGTCTGGTTTGGCGACGTAGGCTGCCAGGGCGTTCTCAGGTGCCTGGTCGGCGGCCACGACATTGGCAACATTCCATGTACTAACGGCCAACACGAGGGCCGCCAGCAGTGTCCATAACAACGATGTTCGGGCAGGCTGGATCATGGTTTCGATTTTTCCTTTGTGAGAAGGAAATAATAACTTAGTAACTATTGAGTTACAAGCTATACCCGGCCATTTGGGCCAGGTTTCACGAAATTCTCAGAAAAAACGAATTGCTCGCAATGCTCCTTTCTATGGTCACCGCGTCGCCCAATAACCGCCCCGAGCGTGGTCATACATGGCTTCCGCCCCACGCACTCGCTGATCGAACTGGCCCCGATCATACACTTTACGGCCCATGACCCAAGTTGTGGCCGGCCAACCGGTGAGAGCCGTTCCATGCCACGGGCTCCAGCCACATTTCGTCTGCTGGTCTTCGTTTCGGACCGTCGCTGTTTTCTCCAGATCGACGAGCACCAAGTCGGCGTCATATCCAACGGCAATGCGACCCTTGTTCACAATGTCCCACACGTGCGCCGGTCCGTCACACATCCAACGGACGACCTGTTCGATCGTGCAGCGACCACGATGAACTTCGTTGAGCAGCAAAGCCAGCGAGTTTTCCACCGCCGGCAGCCCCGAGGGTGATTTCGGATACGGCTGTTGTTTTTCTTCGAGCGTATGGGGCGCATGGTCGGTGGCGATCACCTGAATACGGCCGTCATCAAGCGCTCGCCACAGGGCTTCGTTGTCGCCGCTTGTTTTGAGCGACGGATTCATCTGCACCAGCGTGCCCAGCCGGGCGTAGTCGTCGACGTTCAGCAGCAAATGGTGAGGACAGGCTTCGGCCGTGATCAGGTCGGCATGGCCGGCTAATAGCTCGGTTTCGTCGGCGGTCGATACGTGCAACACATGGAACCGATGACGATGACGATGGGCCAGGTCGAGCGCTCGTCGCGTCGCGATCACGGCAGCTTGGTGATCGCGGATGCGTGAGTGGTCGGCGACATCTTGTGTACCGGCCAATCGCCTGGCATTGGCGCGGACCGTCTGCTCATCCTCGCAATGGGCTGTGAGCGGCAGCGTTGTTTCGGCAAAGATTCGCTCGAGCGCCTGTTGATCGTCGACTAGCAGGTTGCCCGTACTCGAACCGATAAAGATCTTGATGCCGGGCGTGCGGTGTGCGGCCGCCAGCTCGGCCACGTTGTCTGGCGTGGCTCCGATATAGAATCCATAATTCACCAGACTCTTGGCCAACGCAAGCGACAGCTTTTGTTCCAAGAGTTCCTGTGTGACAGCAGCCGGAACCGTGTTGGGCATTTCGAGAAATGTTGTGACGCCACCCTTGGCACAGGCATGAGACGCCGTGCTCAAATCCTCTTTATGGGTCAAGCCGGGCTCGCGAAAGTGAACCTGGTCATCGATCACGCCCGGTATCAGGTGGAGCCCGAAGGCGTCGACCGTTTCGTCAGCCGTTGTCTGAATCGCCACATCGATGTCGGCAATCGTCGTCCCCTCGACCAACACCGACGTTTGGGTACATCCCTCGGGCAGCACCACGGTTGCGTTCTTGATGAGCGTGGTCATGCGTGGTTTGGTTTGGACAACCCAGTCGGATAGCACCCCGGCTGCTTTCCAGTACGCGGATCTGTCTCAAGCAGCCGGGGTGCTGCTTAGTCTTCCACTTCGGTGGAGTCTGAATCAAGCGCCAAGAGCCTGGCCTCAATCTGGGCAAGTCGATCAAGAATCAGTGCGTGAACATACACCGCATCCATCCCGACGGGGCTGTCGGGGCAAGAAATCTGATCGATCAGTGACTGAAGTTCACTTCTTTCTTTCATTTTACATACCCATATTGCCTGGAGAGCGGGGAACACCCCAGCAACGCCGAAACATCGTAACATAATTTTACCATAGTCTCCGGCAGGCCCATAGTCTCCGGCAAGCTGTGAGCCGCTATGGATGGGCAGCGAGTCGCAAAAAAACGTTTGACTTACTGTCCCAACAACCGTAGTTTGGGGTGGCGTTATCCTAGTTTTCACCCGCTTAATTCTGGCCGTGACGGATTTATTCCGGTCCCTGCCAATTACAGGAAACCGAGCTGTGACAAGAATTCTTGTTGTCGACGACTCGGCAGTCGACCGCCGCTTGGCGAGCGGTCTGCTTGAGAACATCCCACATATCGAGATAGAATTCGCGGAAAATGGGTTCGACGCGCTCGAGCAGATGAAACTTCGCGAGCCGGACCTCGTGTTGACCGATCTTCAGATGCCGAGATTCGACGGCCTGAAGTTGGTCCAGGCGGTGGGGCTGCACCACAGTAGTGTCCCGGTGGTGTTGATGACCCGGCAAGGCAGCGAGGAGATTGCGATCGAGGCCCTGAAACAAGGCGCGGCCAGCTATGTGCCGAAATCGCGTCTGGCCGAGCGCCTTGAGGAGACGATCCTAAGCGTTCTCGCGCGGAAGGATAGCGATCGAAGTTATGAGCGACTGATCGAGTGTTCCAAAAAAACGGAATTCGAATTCGAATTGGAAAACGGCCCGGCGCTCATCTACCCGCTGACCGATTTGGTTCAGCAGATTGCCGTCAGCATGGGCGTCTGTGCCCAAGCCGATCGATTGCGAATGGGACTGGTGCTCGAAGAAGCACTGCTCAACGCGATATATCATGGCAATCTCGAAATGAGCGGCGAGGACCTCCAGGCGGCGCGTGAGAGCCTGATCACGGGTGGCAAGGATATGATCGCCGAACGTCAAACGCAGGCGCCGTATAAAGACCGTCGTGTTCGTGTGGAGATCAAGATGCTTCCCGGGGAAGCCCGCTTCGTCATCCGCGACGAAGGCCCGGGTTTTAATGCGGCCGAGATTTCCGAGGCGATAGACCCGCAGGCGATGGATGGAGAGGCCGGACGTGGCTTGGTCCTGATGCGCACCTTCATGGACGAAGTCGCCTTCAACGAAGTTGGCAACGAAGTAACCATGATCAAACGCCGCTCGGAATGACCGTCTGTGCCAGCAGTGCGCTGAAAAAGGGGAAAAGGCACCCTCGTCGGTTCGTCATTTGAGCTCGCCCGATGAACGAGCGTGGTTCAGTCGTGATAGCCGGCGTCGGCAAGCATGGTCGTTAGAAGTTCCATCGGCAGGCCGACGACGTTCGACTCGCTGCCTTCGAGTAAGGTGATCCAATCGAGCCCATCTTGATATCCGGACGCGCCTGCCTTGCCTTGCCACGTGTCGCTGTCGAGATACTCCTGGAGCTGATCTTCTGTGAGTTGATCCATCTTCAGCGTGGTTACTTCGACACGAACGTCCGGGCTGCCGTCGGGAACGCGCCAGAGGCAGACGCCACTTAGGACACGGTGCTCTCGTCCGCTTAATTCCTGGAGCATTTGCCGGGCATGGTCCTGGTCGACGGGCTTGCCGAGTATTTGTCCCCGACATTCGGCGACCGTGTCGGCTGCGATAATGAGTCCGGCACCTGCACGGCGTGCGACGTTGGCCGCTTTTCGATAAGCCAGCTCGGCGACCAGAGCGGCTGGTCCTTCGGAGCTACAAACACCACACTCCACGGAATCGTCTGGGAGAATCACGTTGAAGATGTACCCCGCCGCAGCGAGCAGTTGGCGGCGACGGGGCGACCCGCTGGCGAGGATCAGGCGATCAGAGGATGGCATGGGTCGTGATGATTGGAAGTGGCGAGATTCAAAACACGCGTCAGCAAGCGGCCCCGCTCAACGGCGTCGTCTATGTTTGCTACGATATTACTTTAGCATCCTACCCCATGAACGCCATGCCTCCGAAGCCTCCCGCACTGTCCGTGCTTTACGAAGATAACCATCTGTTGGTGATTGATAAGCCAGTCATGCTACCGACGATGGGCGTGGCTGCGAATCGACCGAGTTTGCTCGCTGAAGCAAAGGAATATGTCCGCACGAAGTACCAGAAGCCGGGCAACGTCTATCTTGGCGTGGTGAGCCGGCTCGACGCGCCGGTGTCGGGTGTCGTGCTACTGGCCCGCACGTCGAAGGCCGCGGCCCGGCTGACCGAACAATTTCGGCAGCGGGTCGTAGAAAAGGTCTATTGGGCGGTCGTTCGTGGACCGGTGGATCCGACAAGCGGCGAGTTGGTCGATTTCGTTCGCAAAGATGAGCGACACCGCCGGATGCACATCGCGCACCCTCAACATCCGAAGGCCAAGGAGGCGCGACTCACGTATCGAGTTCGCCAAGAGTTGGGACGAGAGACGCTGCTGGAGGTGCGGCTGGAAACAGGCCGCAAGCACCAAATTCGAGTTCAATTGGCTCACCAGGGATGGCCGATTCTAGGCGACCGAAAATATGGGAGCGAGCAAGCGTTTCCGGCCGGCATTGCCCTGCATTCATGTCGACTTTCGCTCGTTCATCCCGTTCGTATGACGAAGATGGAGTTCATCGCCCCGTTGCCGAGCGCCTGGTGCGATCTTGGAATTAAGTAGGGAACGCCGTCCCTGGCGTTCCGGGCGCGCGTATACCCCCGGCGGCAGGGAACGGCACGGAGGCCGTTCCCTGCCGGGCTGCTCGCAAAAACCTTGGCGCAACGAACACGTTTGAGGTAGATTAGAGTGTGCGGGCGAACCGGTGGTATGCTTTCCCACCTGGGTAGAAGCAGGATTTCAGCACCCCGGCTGCTAACGAATGGTTGCCCGTTGCTCAGTGACACAGCAGCCGGGGTGCTTTCAAATGAATCTTTTTATGATTCTTCTCGCGTCGCGCGGTAGAATCCGGCATCATGGGTAACAAACCAAAACAACGAGTTTTGCAACGGGCGGTCCTGGCCAGCGGGCTGTTGGACGCAGAGCAGCTTGAGGTTGCGCTGCAAAGGGTCGGCGCCCGCGATGATGTCCATCTGTTTGCGGTCGACAAGATCGACGATAAACGACTGGGCGAGATGCTGATCGAGTTGAGTTACCTGAATCGCTGGCAGGTCGAGCAACTGAGGGCGGGACGTACCAAGTTTACGTTGGGACCGTACCAGATCGTCGATTCGATCGGCCGCGGTGGCATGGGGCATGTCTTTAAGGCACATCACTCGATACTAGGACGTGTCGAAGCGGTCAAAGTTCTGCCGAAGAGAAAAAGTTCGCCCGAATCTGTCCAAGCTTTTCAGCGAGAGATTCGTGCCCAAGCACAGCTCGATCATCCGAATTTGGTGCGTGTTTCTTATGCCGGACAGGACGGTGATACGCATTTTTTCGTCACCGAGTTTGTCCCGGGGACCGATTTGAGAAAGCTCGTTCGCGCCAATGGTCCGCTGACGATGGAACATGCCTCTGCGATCATTTCCCAAGCGGCCCAGGCCTTGGACTACGCACACGCGCGAGGACTGGTTCACCGCGATATCAAACCGGGTAATTTGCTGGTTACGCCGGAGGGCCGTACGAAAGTTACCGACCTGGGTCTTGCCGGCTACTTTGGTGGTCAGGGCGAAGGCGCGGATCCGACGGCCGGAAAAATTGTGGGAACGGCGGACTATCTTGCGCCGGAAGCCATTCGATCGCCCGCTGAAATTCTACCGGAAAGCGATATTTATGCTCTCGGATGTACGTTGTACTACGCGGTCACGGGTAAAGTGCCGTTTCCTGGTGGGAAAACTTCCGAAAAGCTGCGCCGCCATTGTGAAGAGCCGCCGATTACTCCCAAACGATTCAACCCAGGACTGAGTGACTCATTCCTCGACGTGATCGGCGACATGATGGAAAAAGATGTGCGGCGTCGCATCTCGTCGGCCGCACAAGTGGTCGATCGTCTTGCCCAGTGGATTGTGTCCGGCGTGGCGGCCGGACCGTTTGCGTCTCGTGACCAGTCGAATAGCGGAGCAGGTTCGGGGCCGTCGTTACCGCCCACTGGACTGGATCAGCTAGCCGGTTTCCAGAAAACTCCGTCGCCGTATGACGACCTGCAGACGGCTTCTTCCGGCTCGGGTTCTTTCGGCTCGGGCAGTCTGAGTCAAGTCTCCGAAGCAACGGACGCGGTGATGTCTGGCGCGGAAGAGACGCTGCCGAACCGACCTCTCAGCCCCAGCGAAAGCACGAATCCGCAGAAGACAATGAGCTCCTGGGTCTTGGTTTCGGTCGTCGCTCTGACGGCGCTTACCGTGTTGGCCGT
>CAUYYY010000057.1:0-8996 GCA_963577165.1 Planctomycetota bacterium
CGTTGGCGGATCGTCTGAAGCAACTCCGGAAGAACCTGATGCCTGCCAATCAACCGAAGGCGGAGCAGCAGAACTCGTCGAAGCAAAACCGCCTAATCCAAAACCAACAAACGCCGAGCGTCCCGCGATTCGGGAATTCAGGCAGCGTCCGCAGCGCCGGCACGGGAACAAGTCGAGCACTCTCGAATGCCGCAACGGCCAGCGGTGCCGCGGCTAGTCAAGCCGATTCAGCAATCTTGGCAAAACAACAAAACGGCGATTTCAAACCGGCTCGTCGTGCACGCCCACACGCGAACGTCGTGGCCGGCACGAGAAGCCAATCCGCGGCCAACCTCGGCGGCGCCAGAACCCGGAGCGTAGCTGTCGAGAAACGACCGAATTTGCAGCAGCGATTGTCTGAAATGCAGCGATCCACGCCATCCTCGGCATCTGGTGCATCTCGCCTATCACATACGCTTAAATCGGGCGTACCAACACTTGCGAAACATCCAGAAACTTTGTCTGTTGACGTAACTCGTCCGGCCAATGCGGTGGCCCGGTCCAGGAAAACAACGGTCCACAGAGCGGAGAATAAGCCGTTGGTCGTCAGCCACCCATTCAACAATACTGCGTCCAACAATATCGTGAAGAAAGTCGCTGAGCTTCCTAGGGCAAAGGTGGATTCGGTGGCTCGTGAAACCAGGTCCGGTGGCCGGTCGATCACAAACGATAAGGCCGACCACGTGTTGATTATTCAGCATGCACCGCAGCTAACCACCTCGGTCACCGGTCCCAAGAAGATGTCGGTTGGCCAACCCTCGGATTTTCAAGTTGACGTGCGAAATGTCGGCAAGGTCGACGCCAAGGATTTGGTCGTAAGTATACGAATTCCTGCCTGGGCAGAGGTCGGCGGCAAAACTCCCAGTCTCGGTTCGACGCGTTTGGTGGAAGCCGAGGATCGTGATGAAAAGGTGCTGCAATGGCATCTGCCTCTCCTGGCGGGGCGTAGTGATGAAAAACTGAACCTGAAGATCACGGCTCGCGAGAGTCGGCCAGTCCATCTTGCCGTTGATTGGACGCACGCGCCTGCCTCCTCGGGTGCCGTGGTCGAGGTGGTCGAGCCCAAGCTGACGATGGTCGTCGCTGGACCCGACGAGATGATGTTTGGTGAGACCAAGGTGTATAAGCTGACCGTCTCGAATCCTGGCACCGGTGTGGCGGAAAACGTGGTGATTCGCCTTATGTCGCTCCGACCGGATGCCGAACCGGCGGCGAATCACAAACTGGGAATTCTTCGTCCGGGCGAGGCCAAACAACTCGAAATCGAGCTGACCGCTCGCGAAGCGGGAACACTCCAAGTCCGAGCGCAGGCGGAGGCGGATGGCGGACTTCGGGTCGATGCTCAGAAGGCCGTAATGGTATTGCGGTCCGACCTGCAAATCCAGCTAGGCGGTCCCGAGACTCAGTACGCGGGAACCGAGGCGGTCTACCGAATTCGCGTTACTAATCCCGGCACGGCCACGGCCCGAAAGCTGGAAATTACAGTGGCGTTGCCCGGCGGTGCCAAGCTTTTAAACGGCAGCTCAGAAGCTCAAACCAGTAGCGATCGAAGTAAAGTGACTTGGCAGTTGGCCGCCTTGCCACCCGGCGGCGAACGCTTGCTGGAAGTGCGATGCCTATTAAAACAACCAGGCCAGAATCGGCTTATTGTCAGCGGCAAGGCCGACGGCGGACTGACCGACTCCACCACGGCGACGACCCATGTGATCGCTCTGGCGGATCTCAAGCTCGAAGTCTCAGACCCCTCAGCGCCGGTTGCCGTGGGGCAGCAGGCCGTTTACGAAATTCGGATCCTTAACCGGGGTACGAAGGCTGCCGAGCAAATCGAAGTCGAGATCTTTTTCTCCGAAGGGATCGAGCCTATCGGAGCCGACGGCGCACCGCACCGGATTGGCCAGGACGGTCAGATCGTGTTCGACATCATCGACGTCATCCCGGCAGACGGCAAAGTCGTGCTGAAGATTTACGGCCAGGCTAATCAGCCCGGCAATCACGTATTTCGCGCGCAAGTCCGTTGTCGTACGCTCGACACCAAGTTGGCTACGGAAGAAACGACGCGGTTCTATACCGACAGCGCCTCGGGCACAACCGGCGATCGGCAGGCACGCCAGCCGGAAACGAACACGTCGGTTGAGTAGGCAATGGAGAGCCGCAGAGTGCCGGGGTCGGAGCCTAAGCGACGACCCCGATGGTGGCTCCAACCTCGGGGCCGTCGCTTAGGCTCCTTCCCCGCCCCACCCATCGCTCGAAACGAACGCTCACCCGCGACGTACGATTTCACGCCAGACCGTCGTAGCCAAAACCGTCGACGCCGAGTTCGAGACGGAACACGGCCTCTTTCGAAGCGACCGCCGTGTAGAGGTAGTCGCCTCGGAAATGACAGCTCGTGCTCTCTTGGCCACCGGCATTGTACTGGCGGAGAAGCTCGCCCGATCCGACGTCGATTACGTGAACATGGCCACTGGCTGTGACAACGTACATCCGTCCCGAAGTATCGAAGACAAATCCGTTGGGTTGAAGACCGTCCGTGACAACCTGCTCGGCCTGCCCGGGCTTCTCGGACAGCACGGGCGGCAGTGCGAGCACTCGGCGATTCGATAAGGTTCCTTCCGCGGACAGGTCATGGACGACAATGCGGCGAGCGCCGCGCTCAGCAACGCAGATACGTGTTTGGTCGGGTGTGACACCGACACCACTGGGCCACGAAAGTTCGCCATCCAGTTTTGCAACTTTCCGCGTGTTAATCGAGTAGCGGTAAACGCTACCCCGTGCCAACTCATGACCCTCTGCCAACTCATGCTCCGCATCACCGGTGTCCGTGAAAAAAATGTTGCCGACAATGTCGAGCGCCACGTCCTGCAATCGTTCGAGCCGGGCACCGTCGCACCGGTCGGCCAAGACCTCGACGTTCGAGCCGTCGTTGGCCAAGCGTAACAGGCGGCCTGCACCGGCATCGGCGACGATCAGTCGCCCCTCGCTATCGATTTTCATGCCCCTTGGCAGCGGTAAGACGCCCTCGGCGGGCGACAGTTCACGGAGATTGCAAAAGATTCGGGCAGTCCCGTCTTTGGAAATCAGTCCGATCGCCCCCAGATCCCGATAGTTGCTGACAAACAGGTTGTCTTGTCGATCAAGCGCCAATCCCGAGGCCGGTGCAAAACCGGTCGCGTACAGGTGGGGTTCGGGCAACTGAGTCTCGGGCAGTTTGTCGCCGGTTTCTTCTTGCGGTGCTTGCTCGTCTTGCTGCGAGCCAAGGGTGCTAGCACTGCTTGCCGCGAGCGCGGCGAGGGCAACGGTGCCGCCGGTGGACTGAAAAAAGCCGCGGCGATCGATTCGATACGAATCAGCGTGCATCGTGCGGTCCTCAACTCTTCGCATGAGAGTACCTCCTGTGGCTCATCGGCTCCAGTCTTCACCGGAGATTATAGCCCGCTAACTGCTCTTATGGTAGATAGTTGAAGCATTTTCCGTCGTTGTTTCCTGGCCCTTTCTCGTTTTCTCGGCAGATGGCGGCAACTTGGTGTTGGCCCGCGGCAGACGTTCGCTATAATCCGCCGTCTAGGCTAGAGCAGATCTGACGGGTGCCGGGGAAGGAGCCTAAGCGACGGCCCCGCCACCCGGCCGAAAGTCACAAAAAGACGCGAAAAACAAAAAAAGATCAGCGCAGAGAAGATGAAAATATTGATAAGAAAACCGCCCATAAGAAAAGACCTCTCTCTGCGCACCTCTGCGCCTCCGCGTCCTCTGCGTTTATTCTTCTGCGTCAGTGGCAAGTCGATCGCGCTGAGCGTGCTGATGGTCGGCGCCATCGGATGCGGAACGACGCGCTGGACCGACTCGAAGCGGACGGCAACCGAGCAGCTTCTGATATCCGATGCCATCGATAATACCGTGCAGGCCATCGACGTCAAAGTCTTGGCGGGTGAGAAGGTTTACTTTGACGAGAAACGCCTCAACACCGTCGTCGATAAAGATTATCTGGTTGGTTCGCTGCGACAGCATCTGCTTGCCAGCGGCTGCTTGCTTACGGAGAAACGTGAGGACGCGTTGTACGTTGTCGAAGCGCGGGCCGGCGCCGTCGGGACCGACCACCATGATGTGTTGTACGGCATTCCCGCCACGAATGTCCCGTCTCTTGTCAACCTTCCTGGTGTGCCAAGTTCAATACCAGAAATTCCATTTGCCAAACGAACCGCTCAGACAGCCGTTGCAAAATTGGCCTTATTCGCCTACCACCGTGAAACCGGCCGAGCGGTCTGGCAATCAGGCCTTTCCACTGAAAAAAGTCGTGTTAAAGACTATTGGGTGTTAGGAGCCGGTCCGTTGCAGCGAGGCACAATCTACGACGGGACCTTGTTTGCCGGTCAAAAAATTAGCAACCCGTTTCGGCCGTTGGCCAAGGACAAACCTGGTGATGACCGCCTTGTCGACTTAACGGCCGAGGCCGTGTTTTCTAGACCCGAGCAATTTATTGCCGCGCTGCCAAGGGAACAATCCGCGCCACCCGTGGCCAATGAAGCGCCCGCCCCACAAGCCGCACCGGCCGTAGCACCTAATCGATACGTTTCGCCCGTCATCATGTTGCCCCAGCCGCCGCCCGCTACGGCAAGAATTCCACAGCCGGTTCCCTTCCAACCGCCCGTCCTACCGGTCTATTGATACTCACGCTTTCGTAGAATGGGCACCCTGGCGCGTCGATCGATCGGATCCCAACGCTGCTGTGGCACGGATGGTCGGGTGGCGGGTTCGGAGCCTAAGCGACCGACCCGATGGTATAGGCCCCGGTCGTGTAGGCTCCAACCTCGGGCCCGTCAACTTCGGGGCCGTCGCCGGAAGCTCCTTCCTCGCCACCCGGCCTACTCACTCGCTTGCGCGTCGTGCTCGTATGTCGTCATTCCGCCCGTTACTCTGCGGACGAGACATCGTCGAAGACCAGCGGATGATCGCTGCACGGATCGTCGATCCGAATCGATTTTTTTCCGGTAAGCAGATCGTCGATCAGATTGCCCACCAGTTCAGCCCGCCATCCGACGGCCAACGCGGGCCGACTTTCGGTCTCGGCGCCGTCGAATCCCAACCGAAAGGCAATCAATTCGCGAACATCCGTCGCCGTGCCGACCAGGCTGGTCGCGACCTGGGCACTTCGGCAAATGCTATTGAGCGCCGGAGACAAAAACTGGCCCAGCACATTTAATTGCGACGGCAAATCGCGATGGATCTTGTGAGGACATTGGTCGTTCGGCAAATCGAGCGCCCGTTGTACACTCGCGGCAAGCTCCGGGGCGGCCTTTCGCAGCGCGGCCCGCTCCATACCTCGGACCGCCAGAATCCGAGATTCATCCGCCGTTTTACGCTTGCCAATTTCCACGATCAGGTCGTCACGCAAAACGCGTCGCGGAGGGCTGTTTCGGTTTTCGGCCTGTTGCTCTCGCCACTGCCAGAGTTCGCGTACGATCGCCAAGGATCGGGCGGAGAGTCCCGCGATACCGGAAACGCGTCTCCAACGCTGGCGAAGCCGTGCCGCCTCGACCTCGTCCTGCCACGAAGCCATTTCGTCGGCGAGCCATCCGAGGCGATTGCGTTTTTCTAGTCTCGTCTTGATCTCATTTCGCAGGGGCAAGAGGTGGCGGACGTCCTCGAGCGCATAGTGAATCTGAGCCGGCGAAAGCGGCCGCCTGCGCCAGTCCGTCCGCGTTTCGCCCTTGGACGGTTTCTGCCCCAGGAATTTTGAAATGAGAGAACCGTATCCAGCCGGGTACTCGGTCGAGACCAGCGCCGCGGCGATCTGCGTATCGAACAGGCGGGCCGGGCGACGATCGGTTGCCGTCAGCGCAAAGTTGAGTTCTTCACGTCCGGCATGAACGACGGTCTCGTGGTCTCCGTCGGCCAGTTGTTGCCAAAACCGATCGACCTCGGGCAAAGCGATCGGGTCGATCACCGCCTGCTCGCTCTCGGTCGCCACCTGAATCAGACAAAGTTGCGGGCGATAGGTGTCCTCGGAAACAAACTCGGTGTCAAATCCGATCACGCTGGCCGAGGCGAGACGGTCGCAAAACGCATCAAGCTGCTGCGAGTCGGTGATCGTGAAATGTTGCACGGCAAATTCTACGAAAGGAATAACCAATTCATCAGTAGGAGCACCGGCAGCAGGACCGGGAGGCTATATCGAAGAACGTACCCAAAAAAGCTGGGCATCGGAATTCCGGATTTTTCGGCAATTGCCTTCACCATAAAGTTTGGGCCGTTCCCGATGTAGGTCAACGCACCGCAGAAAACCGCTCCGAGTGAAATCGCAACAAGATTGCTTACCGCCACGCCTGCCATCGTAGCTTCGCCGCTGACGTTCGGCAATGTCCGGGCGGTCTCGAAAAACACGACGTACGTTGGCGCGTTATCCAAGACCGCCGACAGTCCGCCCGTCACCCAAAAGAACATGGTGGGCGAATCAATGCCCAGGCTATCGCCCGCCTCATGGAGAATCTGTAGCGCCGGCTGCATGCAGATAAAAATTCCACAGAACAGAGCGGCGACTTCCAGAATCGCATGATAGTTAAAGTCATTTTTTTGCCGTACCATCCGCGAACCGAACCATAAAGAAGCCGCCACAAGGCCCAGTTGAACGACCTCACGAAGATAAAGCCACGGATGCCAGTCTGTGCCGAGAAACGCCTTATTGGGCGCCAATAGTGCCACGGAAAAAATCACACCAACCAGCAGAAGTCCGTTCAGTACATGACCGTTGAAACGCAACGGACGTGTTTGGGTCACATCGCGAACAATGTCACGGACCGCTTCTTTTCGATAGAAGTACAATTCGTCGATCACAAGATAGATCGCCAGAAGGGCGACATTCACAAACAGCCACTCCTGCCACAAACACAAGGTCCAGGTGAAATCGACACCTCGCAAGTACCCCAGGAACAGCGGCGGATCGCCAATCGGCAGCAAGCATCCGCCGCAATTGCAAACGATGAAAATAAAGAAGACGATCGTGTGCTGAATGTTCTTGCGTTCACGATTCGTTTCTAGCAGCGGGCGAATGAGCAGCATGGCCGCGCCCGTCGTTCCGATAAAGCTCGCCAGCAACCCGCCGACCGCCATAAATGCGGCATTGGTCATCGGGTTGGCTTGCAGGTCCCCTTCGATCCGAATACCACCGCTAATCACATACAGGCTGAACAACAAAACTATGAACGGAATGTACTCGTGAAGAATCGCATTGGCGATCACCGCCCAAGCCATCCAGACGGCACCCTGGCTCGGATCAACGATATGATGCGCCGGAAAATGTCCTTCAATCGGACTGTTGTGCAAGAACGCGTAGTAGCCGATCGTCACCAGCCCCAGGCCGGCTGCCACATAGAGTCGGTGAAGATTGTTCTCCCACCAGTGCTCCGTCTGTTTCAACAGCGGCAAGATCGCGATCGCGGCCAACAGGAGTACAAACGGAGTGACCCAAAAGTACTGGGGCGGAACAATGTTCGCTGCTTCGCCAACTGCCGCGTCCGGCTCCTCCGTCTGAGCTTCTTCACCGTGCGATGCTTCCGCATGGTGGCCCTGGGCCCCAACAATGGCTTCGGTCGCCAACTGCGGAAGGTTGGCGGCAAGTGATACTACATAGAGGCCGATGGCGCAGAGAATGAGAATCGCAACGCGCTTTTCAGAGCCGGTATGATGTATTGAGTCCGTCATACACTTCGTCCGTCAACATAGAGTGAGCCAGACCGACTACACATACTAACCAAATATCGGCTGTTTCAGCCACATCACTCTCAAAAGAGTAGGTTGTCCACGATGAACATCCGGGGGATATTAACACCATCAGCCATTGGATCGGGGGCCCGTTTTACAAAGCCGCTAGTTTAATCCGCAGCATCGCTAGAACCGACAGACAGTCCCCCCCCCTTTTTCAACCGGCCAGTGCCGGCTACCTTCCAAAGCATTTGCCGCCTGAGATTCGATATGTGCGAAACTTGGCTTCAACCCAATCGCCGAGCCGTGCTGTTTGGAATGTTGCTCCCGGGCATTGCGGGCTTGCTTGGGCTCGCGATCGCTGTCGGATGGCTGGGTCCCACGCGATTCACGATCTGGCGGATTGGTGGCGCGTTAGTCTTGTCCGTCGCGGGCCTAGTGCTGCTGGGCCTCTGCGGCCAGTTATATCGGCCGCGCGTCAGCCACGACAACGGCCAGATCATGTTCAATCTTCGCGGCGGCTCACCGATCCGAGTGCCCATCGAAGTTGTCGAAGCGTTTCTGCTGGGCCAAGGGCCGACCATGATGTCAGGTCGCCAGAACGACCGGCAGATAACCAGGACCGTGGTTGTCCGACTTGCTGAAAGCGCCACCGACTGGGCTCGCATTGACGTAAATCCACGTCTGGCAAGCTGGTGCGATGGATATATCACGATACGTGGCACGTGGTGCGAACCGCTTAATATTCAGGTTGTCAATCGACTAAATCGCCTGCTTTCGACCGCCAAGAAAACCAATTCACCTTCTTATTGAACGATTGACCCCACAGAGACTGTATGACAATCAGACAATTCGACGAGCGATGTGAAAACGACGTTGGCCTATTGGTGAGCGTTCGTAACGGCGCCGAGGCTCAGATCGCCCTGCAAGGAGGTGTCGATTGGATTGACGTCAAAGAACCACTTCGCGGGGCGCTTGGCGCTGCGGATATTTCGGCAGTAGAAGAAGTCGTCAAGGTCGTCGATTCACGAGTGCCCGTGAGTGTAGCCCTCGGTGAGTTGCTCAGCGGCGATAGGGCCGAAAACGAGAGGACATGCGGCGAACTGGCCGCCGGCTGTAATCTGGGAGATGGAATCGCTGTCGCCAAATACGGATTGGCCGGATGTGCCCGACAGCCCGACTGGCCCGGTCTGTGGCGACGGGCGGTGGACTGCTTGCCGGCTCCTGTCCGGCCGGTTGCCGTTTTTTACGCAGACTGGCGGACC
>CAUYYY010000058.1:0-8991 GCA_963577165.1 Planctomycetota bacterium
CTCGTTCAATACATAGGACAGGTCCTCTGCTGTGTAATACATGCTCCTAACCTCGCCGCACGAGGCCTTTACGATATCGAGAAACCTCACGAAATCTGGGTTGGTTGATCGCTCAAACCCTTCGGCAATATTATTCATGATCGAAACCGCTGCCCTTTGAATCTGATTGTGAAAGCCAAAATCATACTCGCTGGGTGTTGTCTTTGCAAAATCAGAATAGACTTCCTGAACCAGCAAACGTGCTTCCTGCCAAACCCAAAGATCCTCAAACGTTTTTGCCGGTTGATTTATCTACTCAGTCACTTTCTCACTCTTCAACTCTTAAACCGTCGTTCCCGCTGCCGCGACGACCTTCTTCGCCGCGTCGGTTAGTCCTTCGGAGGTGATGATGTCGACGTCGCTTGCGGCGATGATCTTGCGGCCTTGCTCGACCTCGGTGCCTTCGAGTCGCACGACCAGCGGCACGTTGAAGCCGACCGTCTTGTAGGCTTCCAGCAGTGCGTTGGCGATGGTCGTACAGCGCATGATGCCGCCGAAGATGTTCACCAGCACGGCTTGCACGTTCTTGTCTTCGAGCAAAATGCCGAACGCCTCGGTGACTTGGTCCACATCGGCCCCGCCGCCGACGTCAAGAAAATTGGCCGGCTCGCCGCCGTGCAACTTGATCAGGTCCATGGTGCTCATCGCCAGCCCGGCCCCGTTGACCAGGCAGCCGATGTTGCCGTCGAGCTTTACGTAGCTCAAGCCCGCCTCGCCGGCACGAACTTCGGCCGGCTCCTCTTCGCCCAGGTCGCGCAGCTCGGCAATCTGCGGATGGCGGAACAAGGCGTTGTCGTCGAAGTTGATTTTGGCGTCTAAGGCCAACAGCTCGCCCGCGCCGGTAACGACCAGCGGATTGATCTCGACCAGGCTGCAATCGAGCTCGACAAACAGACGGCAAAGGGCCTTCATGAATTTGTCGACGCTGCGAACGCTGCCGCCGGAAAGTTCCAGTTTTTGGGACAGCTTGCGGACTTGATAGCTTTGCAGTCCGCGGTCGGGATGAAACGGCTCTTTGAAAATCAGCTCGGGTGTGTTGGCAGCGACCTCTTCAATGTTCATGCCGCCCTGGCTCGAGACCATCAGGACCGGCATCCCGCAGCCACGGTCGATGACGAGGCCCAGGTAGAGCTCGCGGGCGATGTCACAGCCTTCCTCGACGAGCACCTGTCGCACCGTCTGGCCGTCGGGGCCGGTCTGAATCGTACTCAACGGCTGGCCCAAGATGCGGCCGGCGACTTGGGCGGCCTCCTGGGCACTTTTGACCAGTTGAACGCCGTGCTGGTCCGGGTCGGTGGTGATTGTGCCCTTGCCGCGTCCGCCGGCGTGAATCTGGGCCTTGACCACGGCCACGGCCGAGCCGAGCTTAGTAAACGCCTCTTGTGCGGCAACGGATGTTTCGACAACGATGCCCCGCGGGACGGGAATGCCCGCATCTCGGAGCAGTTGCTTGGCCTGGAATTCGTGAATTTTCATGACGGTTTCTCGGTTCGTGCGAGTCGCTCGGACAGACGGTATCGCGTCGGGCAAGCCCGACGGTTAAATTTGAAAATAGTTGTGTTTTCGATCGCGGCTTATAGGGGCCCCCCCGGTGGTGTTTGATAAGGGGTCTCTTTTCGAATAGTCGAACGTTTTGAATGCGGATTGCGGAGATCGGAATGACGAAACAAATCTCAAGCTCCTATGTTTAACCGCGACGCGCAGCGGATTGATCGTAGGGTGGGCCGAGTTCAACGAGGCCCACGCGTCCCACAATGGATATAGCACAAAACAAGAGATGCCGCGGAGAAAACGAGGGCTAATAGCCAACGGCTAGCAGCCCACAGCCGGCAACCAATGTAGCGAATTGCCCCAAAACTTCAACGTCACTTTCTGGCAACCGCCCGCATGGGGGTGGTGCGTTTTCACCTAGGAGCGGTCATGGGCGAATGGAGAACGAGAACAGTGATTCACCCGCTCTGTACGTCCTTCACTATCAATGAAATTCAAATTCAACGACCAGATAGTTACCCCTATTCTTCTTTGCAAATTCCTTGACAGACATTCTGTGATCTACCACGAAGCCACCATCACCTTCGGCGTACACAATACTTTTTGTACCGGGTGCAAATCGACCGGGGAAAGTTTTGGTTGAGTGCGGGTGAACATCATTGGGCATTCCACCGTTACGGCCGCCACCGCGCGAATGTCCAGCGCTGCCGAGTTGAGTAATTCGGCCCTCGGGACTTTGTCGATCACCAAGTGCGAGTGTGATTGACATATCAACCCAGTATGGTGCTCCAATTTGGTTTGGGGATCTGCCAACTGTGAAGGCATTGATTTCACGGATATTACCCGATTTGATGTGATACAACGCTGCAGAGATCCAAGTGTCCAGAGTAAATATTCCAGTTGCAATGGCTATGTTCTTGTACGTGATGTCATCGGGCGAAGTCTGATGGGAGTCGATCCCGAAGTAACGGTCATACACACGATCACTGTAGTTTGGCTCACGGACGTCGACGATAGGACGTAAGAGCCAGACAGCCACAATAATCGCGGTGACGGCGATTCCTGTGGCAGTTGCCGGCCGCTGAGCGGCAGCAAGCGATACGGTGATGATGAACCCAAGGAAGAGTGCAATGGTGGCAGGCCATGGTGGAATCATGCCAAAAAATTCGACGATGAGTCCGACGATGAAAGAGATCGGCAGTGCGCGACTTAATGTCCTGTGGATGACGGTGATTGTGGATGAACGTGGTTTCGCGGTTGATGCATCGTTAGTGTTGGGGGCAGTGGCAGAACGCGACAAGGTCGATTTCAGCGGAGCTGACCTGCGCGGAGTCGATTTCCGCAATGTCGATCTCAGCAAGTTCGTGCTGCGCGATGCGTATCTGCGATACGTTGATTTCCGCGGCTGTGATCTGAGGCATCTCGATCTGTCAGGCGTATCGCTGCACGGAGCCAAGATCGGAGGCGCTTACCTTCCCGAGAATGTTTTGGCCGACGACATTCGCATGAGCTTGCGGCACGGAACACGGATCCGTACCCGATCGGTCGCTGAATCGCTGTAGGACTGTAGGCCGGAACAAGCGGTAGCGAAGTTCCGGCAGGCACTCTCAGTCGATTCACTGCTGGACAAGTCGCTAGATCTGCCGTGGCAAGCCAGCAGCGCCACCCGAGTTATGCCTTGCCGATTAGCTTTTGCATTTGTCGCCATGTGCGGGTGTTGGCGACATCTTGTTTGGTCAGTCCGGCGCGGCGGGCTTGCAGGATGCCATGACGCATCACGTCGAGGCCCTCGGTCCGGTGGGCGTCGGTGCTGATGACGATCGAGATGCCGTGACGTTTGGCGGCGGCGCAGTGGATGTCGTCCAGGTCGAGCCGAGCCGGGTTGGCATTGAGCTCCATCAGCTTGCCATGCTTGGCGGCAGCTTGAAACACGGCGTCCAGATCGACCTCGTAACGCTCGCGGCGATTGATGAGCCGGCCCGTAGGGTGCGCGATGCAAGAGACGTGTGGGTTTGCCAGCGCGCCGAGGATGCGGTCGGTGATTTGTGCTCGCGATTGCCTCTGGCCGTAGTGGACACTGGCCACGACCCAATCGGCCTCGGCCAGGACGCTGTCGGGCAGGTCCATGCCGCCCCCTTCGAGAATGTCGCACTCGATGCCTTTGAGAATCTCGATGCCGTCGAACTGCTCTCTCAACTCGTCGATGGTCGCCCATTGGCGTCGCAGCCGGTCTGCGTCGAGACCGCCGGCCATGCTGACCCGTTTCGAATGGTCGGTGATGGCGATGTACTGAAGAGAACGCGCCTTAGCGGCCTCGACCATCTCGTGCAGGCTCGCCTTTCCGTCGCTCGCGGTGGTGTGCATGTGCAGATCGCCGCGAATGTCGCCAAGCTCGATCAGTTCGGGAAGCTGGCCGGCCGCCGCCCAGTCGAATTCCTGCCGCGCTTCGCGCAGCTCGGGCTCAAAGCAGGGCAGAGCGAGCGCGGCATAGATGTCTTCCTCGCTTCGGCCGGCGATGTATGTTTCCCGGTCGCCTTCGACACGAAAGACGCCCCATTCGTTGATTTTCAGACCTTGCCGTTTGGCCAGGCCGCGGAGCGCCACGGTGTGGTCTTTTGAGCCGGTAAAGTATTGCAGGGCAGCGCCAAAACTTTCGGCTGGCACGACACGCAAATCGATTTGCAAGCCGGTGTCGAGACGCACGGACATTTTCGTGTCGCCGCGAGCTATCACGTCGGCAACGCCCGGGAAGCGGCCGAAGTGGTCCATGGCAGCGTCGGCGTTTTCGTCGGCGGGCGATTCGATCAAGAGGTCCAAGTCGCCGACGGTTTCCCGACCGCGACGGTAGCTGCCGGCCATCTGCGTCTGGACGATTTCGGGAACCGCTCGCATGTGCTCAAGCAGCGCCTGGGCGATTTCGTCGGCCTTGGACCAATAGGTGCGATCGTCGGCCCGGGCCGCAAGATCGATTCCAGCGAGGATCGTTTCCTCGGTTTTGGCGGCAAAACCTCTGAGATTACGGACAACGCCTTCCTGGCAAGCGGCACGAAGCTGGTCGAGTGTGGTGATGTTCAATTCGTTGTAGAGGGCGGCCGCCTTCTTGGGACCGAGGCCGGGAATACGGAGTAGCGCCAGAACGCTTTTCGGGATTTCGCCTAGCAGCTCGTCGAGCATCGGCAGCTTACCCGTCTCGACGAGCGCGGCGATTTTTTCGGCCAGATCTTTCCCGATGCCGCCGATGTCGGTTAACTCGCGCGACGTGTCGGCAAGAATTGCCGTGACCGGTTCGGTCAGGTCTTTGACCGTTCGGGCACCGTTGCGATAGGCCCGAATGCGAAATGGATTGGCCCCTTGGAATTCCAAGAGGTCGGCCACTTGGGCGAGCACGTCATGGATGCGAATGTTGTCCATGCCGTGCAGTGTACAGCGGAGAGCACAGAGCGGAGAGGGGAGAGCAGAGAGCAAGAGAGGGGCTCTAAGCTCTTCGCTCTACTTGCTTACCGGGTGCCAGCCGGCGGCGTCGAGTTGCTGCTGGGATGCGGGCTCGGTCGATACGTGGATCGCCGGCCGCACGAACGATCGGCTCGAGCGACGTGTGGTGCGGTCCGCCGGATTGATTAGCTGCGGGCTCGGTTTGCTGGAGCCGTTGGCCTTGGTGCCGCCGTTCCATTCGGCGTCGCCGACGGGCTTCTCGGTTTCCTGAAATGTCTTGGGCGCGGCATCTTGCGACGGAGTCGGCTCAAGCGACGGTGGGACCTGGGTCGGCTGCGAAGGTGCATAGTAGGGAACGGTCGAGGTTGCAGCCGGTACACACGTCGAACAGCCCGGCGCGACGTAGCTCGTTGTGGCGAAGCCGCAAGCACCGGTTGTGCAGCCGACCGTGCCACAGGGGTTAGCACACCCATAGCCGCCGCCGCACAAACGCGACAGGCAACCACCTCGGAACCAACTGTGGCCCCAACCGGTCAGTGGTCGGCCGGTTAGTGGTCGGTACGCCCAATAGGGCCGCGAGTAGGGACGGTAGTAGGTCGAGTAAGAACGGTAGGTCCAGTAGGGGCGATAGGTTCTGTAGGACAGAGGCTGCAGGACGGTCGTTGGGGCAACACACGTGTTGCAGGCCGAAACAGGTCGATAGGTCTGACAGCCAGTGGCACACGGCGTCTGCGGGACATAGGCGACCGACCGCGTGACGACCGGTGCGCATGTGTTGCAGGCGGTGGTTGCGACCGGCACGGCTGGCGCCCAACCGGCGAAGAGTCCTCGGCCGACCCAGGGCCGCACAGGAGTGCCCGCATACCAGGGCAACGAGGCGGGCTGCGTAAAGGCACTGGAGTTATAGTGCCAGGTGCGAGACTGAGCGTGTACCGAACTCGGCGAGTTGGTAGCGACAATCAGAGCAGCGATTAGCGATAACGCAATCGACTTGGCGATAGACATGGTTTCTCTCACAGGATGGTGAATTGGTTCTCGATCACTCCGGGCGCACGCAGCCAGTCCATTTATCAAACGCAGCCAGTCCATTTATCAAACGCAGCCAGTCCATTTATCAAACGCAGCCAGTCCATTTATCAGACACTGTCGAGCGACTTGCTGTCAACATTCAATGGCTTCGACGGCCATATTTGGCAACCGTTTCCTAATACGGCGACTTTTCCTGTTGGGTAACGAGCGAAATCTAGTGCGAGTCGCACGGACATGAGGTCAAGGGTTGCACGGTTTTTCCGAAAAATCTTCAAGCCCTCTACGCCAAGGGTAGGTCACAGATCGGCGCCGGGCACCTCGGCAAACAGACAGATCTGCTAACGATCGGAAGGCGTTTGACGGCTGCGGCGGAGGTGCAGGTTATAGAGGTCGAATAGCGTTTCCCGAACGTCATGGCCGCGCAGGGAAAAGCACGCTTCGACATCGGCCGCTGTCACCACGGTGTCGCGGCCCGGGGTGATACGGGCCACGAGACGCTGCACGATTTCCAAGCTGGGAACTACGTGATAAAGATCGGGCAGGTCCACGGAATGGTGTGCGGTGACGAGCAGTCCACCGCGAGCGCGTCGGCAGCGGCGGCGGAGCAGGTAGCGGTTTGATCGGCTGAGCTGTTCATAGCCGTCGACAATGAGCAGCGCGTTAGGGCTGTGTCGTAGTTCATCGAGCACCTGGCGTGGAAGGCGTCGCTGCGCCTCACGAAGCGTGACAAGAATAACGTGTCGGCCGGCTTCACGCAGAGCGGGAATCAGCGACGCGAGCAACGTCGATTTGCCGGCGCCATGCGGACCGATAATCTGTCCCCACCCGTGATTCTGCCGAAGTCGGTTGACCAACTGCTCCAGCGAATCTTCGCCAGAAAAAAGAAATGCCTGAGCGCCCGGCCGGACGTAGCGGGTGGCGAACGGATTGTCGAGGACGTTCATGAATCAACCGAGGCAGTGGAAGGAATGTCGGCGAGTTGAAACGGGACCTCCTCAACCATTTCTCTGCCGCGTGGCAAGAACAAACGAACACGAACACACCATTGGACATTGACAAGGACGCCCTGGTAACTCAGCGGACTATTGGGCAGTGGTATGCTAAACGAGTGTGTCCGACCGACCTCGAACAGCGTTTGGTCGTACCGGGCATGGCGCTCGAAAAAGTGGACACCGAAGTCTTCTTCGCCCTGTCCAACGGTGTACCAAAGCACCGAGAGTTCGACCGCACGAAAGTCATCGGCACGGGCCAATTCGACTTGGTGGCGACCGGCTAGCGTTTCGCCCGGCTGATAGCCACGGTCGGCTGCTTCGCCATCTCGGGCGTCGAGTTGGAGGGTGATGCGCGACTCGCTCATGGGCTGTCTCCACGGCTGCGAGCCGGGTCGTTTGTGGGTGAGCCTCCGCCGAGTGGATAGACAACGATGGGAAAACTCCGCTCGTAATCGGGCCACCGCGCCACGTCGCCGCGAACCAGCAAGCTCCAGCGAACTTCGTTGTGGGGGGACTTGAACGAGTGCATGGCTTGTGGCGGGATGCTGACGGTGAAACGGTCTTCGAACGGCACGCCCGGCAAAACGTCGAAACCCTGGCGACGATAAATCGACTCTTGATAAACAGACTCGGTCGCGATTCGGATATCGGTTCCCTGTTCGTAGATGGCCTCTTCCTCGCACATCAGGAGGACTTCAAGCGAATGGACATGTAGCCGGCCGGTCTGTGAGAGAAAGAGGCTATACGTCGAACCGGGAAACAAAGGGTGGGCCGAGACTTCGATCCGCGTCGCCCCAACGCCGGTCACGAGCATCCACTGGCGCACGAACATTACCAGAATGCCCAGGCCAATCAACACAAACGGAGCGATGCCCACCAGGAGCCATACGCGATCTTCTCCGGCGTCCACGTTGAGCGCCACGATCAGCGCCGCCCACGAAAAACCATTCCAGAAGACTACCAGCAGGAGGATGCCAAAGAGACGCCAGCCGCGGGAGGCGTTGATCGGCAGCCGGTAGGCCAGCTCGGTACCGGGACTATCGGTGACCTGGGTGCTCGATGGGATGTGGGGATAGGCGGAGGAGCCGGCAGGCGTCTCCTCAAACAGATCAAGATCGGCGGCTTTCTTGGCCAGCGCCGCCCGCCGTTCGGCCGAAGTGCTCGAATGGAGCAGCGTGTAGATCACGCCGCCACCACCGATCACCACGAACGAACCGGGCAAAAGCAGGAGCAGCCACAACCACCAACGGCCGCGTCGCACGAGAACGGCCACTTCGGGATTGTTCGGATCGATCCAACACGTATAAGTCCGCTCGGTATCGGCCGGGAATCGATCGACAATCTGCTGAGCTTCTTCAGCCGTGTCGAAATAGACACGATTAATTTTAATCTCGTAGCCCCATGGCTCGTAGGTCTGCCCGTCGATCTGGAAACGCATCTGAAGCTCGACGCGGTATCGCACGAAGGCTTCATCTTCGCTGCGCTCGGTGAGAACTCGACCGCCGATGACGTGGCACGACTGCTCGACCAGATGGCGACTGGCTCGCCACTCGGGCAGGATCAGGGAGAACAACATTTGGTAGAGCGCGATCGATCCGCCAGCGAGGAAGAGCAACGACAAGAAGGCTTCACCCAGACGGCCGACCTGTCGAGAGCCGGTTCGCCGCCGGCCACGCTTTTTGCCATAGGGCCGAAATCGCCAAGACACGTCGAGGTACTCCAGAGAAAAACGCTGCGGGCTCGCAACGACGAGCCTAGCAGTCTGTTGATAAAGTGCTTTGGAAGGGAGGTTGTGAGATTTGGTCGAGTGCAAGGCGTAAAACCGCAGACATATCCAGGTGATATGTCGAGGTTTTACAACGCGGCAATCGGCCAAATCTCATGACCGCAGCCCAAATGACTTTATCAACGGGCTGCCTAGAGGTCGTCGGCCATTGTAGCGAAATTGCGCTCTGGTGCGAGCGGCAGGTATTTTTCGATCACAGGGTGGCGGGGAAGGAGCCTAAGG
>CAUYYY010000059.1:0-8985 GCA_963577165.1 Planctomycetota bacterium
GATCGACGCGATCGCCGCCGACACGAGCCTCGAAGAAGTGATCCTGAGCGGTGGCGACCCGCTCACCCTGCCCGACCGGCTGCTCGCCGATCTAGCTGGCCGGCTGGCCGACATCAAGCACGTCCGCCGGCTCCGCGTTCATACCCGACTGCCGGTTGTCATTCCAGAGCGCGTCACCGACGAATTGCTGGCCTGGCTAACCGGCTCGCGACTGACGCCGATCATGGTCATTCACGCCAATCATGCGGCCGAGATCGACAACTCAGTCCAGCGGGCGCTCGGCAAATTGATTGACGCCGGCATCCCGGTCCTGAACCAGGCCGTGCTGCTTCGCGGCGTGAACGACCGCGCCGAGGCGCTGATCGAACTGAGTCGCCGATTGGTCGACCTCCGCGTCATGCCGTACTATTTGCACCAACTCGATCCGGTCGCCGGCGCGGCGCATTTCGAGGTGCCGGTCGAAGAAGGGCGCCGCTTGATCGAAGCGGTCCGCGCCGCCTTGCCCGGCTACGCGGTGCCTCGCTATGTTCAAGAAGTCCCCGGCCAGCCAAATAAGGTCATCTTGATGTAACCACGGACCGCTGTGTTCCAATTTTCAATTTTCAATTTGCATTTCTCAATTTTGCAATGCTGAAACTCGGCTCGCAAGCGAGCCGGCTAAATAAACCGTCCGATGAAACATCTCAGCGATCCCAACTTACACGACACGCACACGCCACACGCGATCGCCACGCGGCTGGCCGGCGACATCTCGCACAGTTACCTGGGCGACTTCGTGCTGGGGGCTATCGACGGAGTCGTCACCACGTTTGCCATCGTGGCCGGTGTCGCGGGCGCGGGCTACTCGACCCGTGTCGCGCTCGTGTTGGGCGTCGCCAATCTGCTGGCCGACGGCTTCAGCATGGCCGTCGGAAACTACATGAGCACCAAGAGCGAACGTCAAGTGGTCGAGCGCGTTCGTCAGGCCGAAGAGCGCCATATCGACGAAGTGCCCGAGGGCGAACGCGAAGAAATCCGGCAGATCTTTGCCGGCAAGGGGTTCGAAGGCCCGTTGCTCGAAAACATCGTCCAGGTCATCACCGACGATCGTCGACGTTGGGTCGATACGATGGTCACCGAAGAATTCGGTCTGCAACTGGAGAGCCCATCCCCGCTGCGGGCCGTATTGGCCACGTTTGCCGCCTTTGCCTTGGCCGGCTTTGTACCGCTGTTGCCATATTGTTTTTCGATCCAAGACGCCGATCAGATGTTTTTGATCAGTGCCCTCGCCACGGGCGTCATGTTTTTTGTTATCGGACTGACCAAGGGCCACGTGGTGCAAGCCGGCAAGATCCTCTCCGAACTCGAGATTTTGTTGACGGGCAGCGCCGCGGCCGCCGTCGCCTATGGCGTCGGTGTCTGGCTCGAAAAGATCATCTCCGCCGCCTAACATAGCAAGCACCCCGGCTGCTGAAAAATGAAGCTTCTGATATTTTTCGTGACGCAGCAGCCGGGGTGCTGAAATCCGTATTCTACAATCCGAATTCCGCACTCGAAGAATGACTTCGATCGCCTGGCTCACCGACATCCACCTCAACTTTCTCGAACCCGCTGCGCTGCAGCGGTTTCTTGGCGAGTTGAGCAACTGCCCGGCCGATGCGATCCTGCTCGGCGGCGACATCGGCGAAGCGCCCGACGTCTGCGACTATCTGCGGCAACTCGACGAGGCGTTGGCGCGACCGATTGACTTCGTGCTGGGCAACCACGATTTCTACCGCGGCTCGATCCAAACCGTCCGCCGCGGCGTGACCGAGCTGGCCCAACAGACCCCGCGGCTGCACTATCTTTCGGTCGGGGAGCCGAATGAGCTGGCACCGGGCGTCGGCCTCGTGGGTCACGACGGTTGGGCCGACGGGCGGATCGGCGACTACGAGCGGTCGCTGATTATGATGAACGACTACCGGCTGATCGAAGAGCTGGCGCAGTTCGGCAAGCGCGAGCGGCTGGACAAGCTGCATGCGCTCGGCGACGAAGCGGCCGAGCACATTCGTCGCGTATTGCCGCCGGCGCTCGAGCGCTGGCCGCACGTCTTTCTGCTCACGCACGTCCCGCCGATGCGCGAGGCCTGCTGGCATGAGGGCAATCTTTCCGACGACGAATGGGCGCCGCACTTCGCTTGCCAAGCGATGGGAGACGTGATTCTCGACATCATGGCCGAAGAGCCGGACAAACGGCTGACCGTGCTTTGCGGTCATACCCACGGCTCGGGCGAATGCCAGCCGGCCCCGAACGTCACGATCCACACCGGCGGCGCCGAATACGGCCGCCCCGAAGTGCAACGCCTGTTTGACCTCTGACGCGCGCCATGTTTAGCCGCGACGCATCGGGTGCCACTGCTGGCTTGCCCAGCAGTGTTTCGTCCCTGTCTTGCGTTGGGTGGCTGGGGCAGAGCCTAAGCGCCGCCCCAGATTGCTTGGCAATAGCCGCCGTGCCACGCTGGGATGCCTTCACTCGACCAGCTTCTTGAGTGCGTCATGCCTCTCGCACATGACTGTTTCTGCGACTTCCATTTGCCGGGCGACCTTCGGGATCGTAATCGACCAGGCCGATCGACAATTGCTTGCCGACGGCCAGTGCATAGCGCGAAAGAGTGAGGACGGTAGGATTGACCGACTCGCTGTTCTCCAGCTTCGAGATCGCCTCGCGCGTGATGCCGCTCCGCTCTTGAACGGCAGCCAAGCTGAGCCCCTGCGCTTCACGTGCCGAACGAAGTTCAGCCAACACCTGCCGGGCCGCCTGATGCGTTACCTTGACCGCACGTGCCTTGGCCAGAATTTCGTCTTTTTCGGCTTCCACCGCTTGGAGCGATTCTTACCACCGCTTTCGCTCTTCTGGCGTGAACTTCCGTATGATCCGTTTCGCTTTCTTGGCCATGGCAGGATTTTCTTGTCCGTCCGAAGTAAAAAGTACGGCATGAACCGACAGGATGTTGTGATATATTATAATATCCAGTCTGGCAAAAAACCACAGCGACAATGAAGTTGCACTGCTGGAGAAGATGGGAAGCAACAATCAAGGTTAAGTGCCTTTGACGTTGAATATCGGCTGATGTGATAGAATTAACTCGGACTCAAGCGCCCGTCGCTGCCGTGTAGTGGTGTTTGCTGGTAAAACACGGATTTCCAGTTGGACATCGCTCATTCCGTGGTCCCAGAACCATCGAGCGAGGCTCTTGTTGTCAGAATGCTCCAAATGTTTCTCGATCCGAATCCGTAGATTGGACGCTTCACCGATGTAAAGCGTGTCGCGTACACTATGGAAGAGGTAGATGCCTTGATCGTTCGGAATGTTCTCCGACAGAACATCTTCAACCGGGCCGAGTTGCATCGCGACAGCTTGAATTACTTCAGCGAGTAGCTCCGGTCTTAGTTTGCGTGCCTTTCTGAGATTCAATGCAGCCCAGCGGTACTGAACGGGCAGATACCCCGGCGCTATAGATGCGGCGATCGAATCAAACTCTCGTGCCAAGTTTGGATCACAGATGATCCGATCGAGATTGATGCCCTCCCGATGTTCAAGAAATCACGCAGCGACTTCGCTGGCGTGACGATACTCTTCCTCGTCAGGAAACGAAGTACGCTTAGAACGTCGGAGCCCCTTGAGAAGACCGCCTTTTCTGGCATTAAAGAGTCGCCAATTTAGCTCGACTACGTCCTGATCTAGACCCCGTTCACGGCATCTTCGAACAAACACACCGTTTAGCTTCGGATCCGCAACGATACGGTCGGTCGAGTACCCGTTCGACGCGGAAATATAGGCCTCACCGAGTGGATCGATCACGCTACAAATCTTGGGTAGTTGAATTCCGTGTGCTTGCGGCGGATAAACTCGCTAAATAAACCGAATCGGTCGCATGCCGCAAAGTCCCTGTCAAGATACAAGATTCCAGCGTGGGCGACTTGAGGCACGTGGTCCGTTGCATTTTGGTTCAAATGATCGGCAATGCGCTGAACCAGATGAACCGTTTCGCCCACATAGAAAGGCGTTCTCTCGTCGTCCGCTAGTATGTACAAGCCTTGCGAATCATTAGTTGCCGCAGGCTTTATTTCATCGACCGGCCTAAGTGATGGTACGCGCCACCGCAGCAAGTCGTTCGAAAGATTCTGCCTGCGAAGTCTTATGTACCTTGCTCTCTTGCGTATCCTGTACGCCGCCCATCGATAATCAACCGCTGGGAATCCAGGCACAAGCTTTTTCGCGATCTTGTCGAAAATGCGGGCCTTTTTCGAATCACAAAAGATTTCGTCGAGTGACGACCATTCGTAATCTCTTCGGAGAGTTTGCCATGCAATCTCACTCGCGAATCCTATTCGATCAAATACGTCGTTTGACAGTTCTGCTTTTCGACACATGCTTTCCAGCGCTAAACCACTTTTCTTTTTTCGCAGCCTCAGCAACATCCGGTTCCAGTCAACCGGTTTACCTGGAACACCAAAATGACGGCATTTTTTGACAAATGAGTCAGCGAGACCAGGATCGGCAAGTAACCGTTCAACGGAATATCCCTCGTGCGATAATAGAAATGCTTCGCGAACCGCTTGCCCAACACTCTCCTTCACGAGAGAATCCGCAAAATCGCTTTGGGAATACGCATTGTCCAGAGCGTGTGGAGAAGTACCGTCGCTGAGCACCTCTTGTCCACGTGGCGCGGGTTGAATTCTTTTGCCGTTCGTAGCCAGCCGAACGCCCTTGGCCGTCGACGGGGCACTGATCAGCGGGTCGGCCGGACCGTCGAGTGGGTCGCCCGGGGTGATCTCGCGGAGCCGCTCGGAAGCGTGCCGGGCATAGTCGTCAGATAGCTCGAACCCGATCCAATTGCGGCCGAGCTTTTCGGCCACGGCGAGCGTCGTGCCGCTGCCCGAGAACGGATCGAGTACGGTGTCACCCACATTGCTGCTGACCCGAACGATGCGGCCCAGCAGTTGCTCGGGCATCTGGCAGCCGTGAAAGCCTTCGCGCTCCTTGAACGTGCCGGCCACGCGAGCGAAGTACCACGTGTCCTCGCCCGGCTGAAAACTGTCGGGCAGATCCTGCGGACGCAGTACCCACGTGTCGTCCGGCAGCCGGCCCTTCGGGTTCGCCCGCTTGTCGCCGTAGACCAGCGCTCGGGCCGACGGCACGCGGACATGCAGGTCGTCGGCATTGAACGTGAACCGCTGCGGATCTTTCGCAAAGTGGAAGAGATGGGCGTGCGAGCGGGAAAACTTGCGAGTGCAGTTCACGCCGAACGTGTAGTACCAGATGACCCAACTTCGCATCGTCAGGCCCAGCTCGCGGGTGGCGATCACCTTTAGCTCGGCCGCGTACTCGTCGCCAATGGCCAGCCAAAAGGCGCCGTCGTCGGCCAGTGCCCGGGCGACGCCGGTCATCCACTGCTTCGACCAGTCAAGATAATCGTGGCAACTGCGGCGGTCGTCGTACTGGTCGTAGTCGTAGCCGATGTTAAACGGTGGATCGGCAAAGGCCAAGTCGATCGAGCCTGGCTCGAGCCGTTCGAGCAACGAGACGCAATCGCCCTGATGAATCTTTCCTGTGGCAAGCGTCACTACTTCGCCCCTCCATGTGTCGCACGCCGTCTACGCAGGAGTGGCTCGCAACTCGGCCAGAGTTTGCGCCGTGCCGATCAACCGATCCCAGTTCTGCTGGATATACTCGGGCGGTCCGCCAATTTGAGCCATGACCTGTGCCACATTTTCCGTCGGCACCATTTCGATGGCGTCCCACGGGCAAACAACCAGCTCGTACGGATTGGTCTTCTTCTGCGGTATATGGACACACACCTCGCAGCCCACGCAACGCTCCAGGTCGATCTCGCACCAGACCTGATTGCCCTTGATACCGTGACTGCCCTCGAGCTGGAGCAGCTCGATGCAATCGACCGGGCAAACCTCGATACAAGATTCGCAGCCGGTGCAATTGTCGGCGTTGATTACCGCCAACTCTTTAGGGACTTTTCTGCGGGGGCCTTTTTTGGCCATCACAACTCCTGGCGAGGCTCAGCGAGATAGATTCATTTGCACGAATGCACTGCCAGACAAAATACACTGACAATCATAGACTCATTTCGGCAGCCGGCCAAGCGCTGCTTGGGCAATTCCCAAAAGAACGGATAGGCCGAGATATTAGGCGTAGCATGGGCCCCTGGCCCGTGCAGATTCACGGGCCAGGGGCTCATGCTACTAAAATACTACACACTGGGAATCGTCTCGCCGCGTAGGAGATCGCTGAGGGTCTGCCTGGTCCGGATCGGATGGGCTTGGCCGCCTTGGATCAGCACCTCGGCGGCCAGCGGCTGGGAGTTATAATTCGAGCCCATCACGAAGCCATAAGCGCCGGCACAGCCGATAACCAACAGATCGCCGACCTGGGCCTCGGGCAGGCGGCGAGTGGCGACGAATCCGCCCTCCTCTTGGGTAAAGATGTCGCCCGATTCGCAAAGCGGGCCGCCGACGACGACCTCTCGCTCCGGTCGGGCCGTGGCTTTGCCTGCGGCCTCTTCCCGGTCGGCCACCGCGATCGCCATCGGATGATACGCCCCGTAGAGGATCGGTCGGGCCAGATTGTTGAATCCGGCATCGACCAGATAGAACGTGTTGCCGCCCATCTGCTTGACCGCGCGAATCTCGGCGATGAGCGAGCCGCTTTCGGCGGTCAGAAAACGGCCCGGCTCGATCTCCAAGCTGATCGGGTGTCCAAGCTCCTGCTGCAGCCGCTCTCGCGTGGCGTTCCAAATTTGGAAATACGCATCGAGGTCGATGAATGCTTCGTCCGCCTGATAGGGCACCGGCAGACCACCGCCGGCGCTGATCGAGCGAATCGAAGGGCCGAGCTGGCGGACGGCCGTTTCCATCGCCGCGCAAACCTGTCTGAGATGCTCCATGTCGGTGCCCGAGCCGATGTGCATGTGCAAGCCGGTGATCGTCATTGCGTGTCGGCTGGCTCGCTGCTGGCAGTCGGTAAGCTCGGTGTGCCAGATGCCATGCTTCGATTGCTCGCCGCCGGTGTTGGTTTTCTGGCTGTGGCCATGGCCAAAACCAGGATTGATACGCAGTGTGATGTCGCTCTTGGGTGCTCGCTCACCCAGTTGGTCGATCATCTCGGGCGAGCCGCAATTCACATGGATGTCGTGCTCGATAACCAGCGAGAGCGACTCACGATCGAAGATGTCGGCCGTATAGACGATCCGCGGCGGCTGGCCACCCGGCTGATAACCGGCCGCCAGCGCCCGACCGATTTCGCCGGCGCTGACCGTGTCGACCAAAGCTCCATGCCGCCGCACAAGGTCGACGATGGCCAGATTGGAACAGGCCTTCTGGGCGAAACGAACCACGTCGAAGGCCTCGACATCGCCGACCCGCTCGACGATTTTGGCCGCATCGTAGACGTATGTCGGCGTCCCGAACCGCCGGGCCAACTCATGCACGGAAATACCGGCGATTTCCGACTCGGTGGTGGAGAAGTTGAGTGCGGTTGGCATACGTGCGTAGGTGGTCAGGGCAACGCCGTGAAGGATATTGGAGTTGGAATACAAGCACGCAGCGCAAGCAAGTGAGTTTCGTAGACCCACTCGCTTGCGCGTCGTGCTTGTCTTGGAGTCGGAAGCTCTCCGACCACACGTTAGCAGAGGTTGCTTGCTGAGAAAAGGTTCGGGTATTAGGATTAAACGTTGTCCTGAAATCCTGAACCCTAAACCAGAAAATGCAGGAGTTATTTATCGGCTGTTCCTAAAAGGGCAAAAGGGAAAGTCCAATGATTTCAATCGCTGTTCGATTTATTGTAATAGCCGTGATTTGTAGAGTGGGCCAAGTTCCGCGAGGCCCACGCGGCGTCGAGAGAAGAGCCTCGTGTTAGACCAGTCCCGAATGGCATTAACATTTCCGTAAACCGGTACTATCAAACGGAAAAGCGCAGCTGTCATAGCACTGCATCCATAGCCATTGAAATTGGAGCCAAATCAAAGGCCGGAACAGATTTCCCGGCGAAATGAGGTATTGTCGAAGGCACGCAGGGCACTTAGGGCACGTTTCACAGGGGACCTACCATGCCGTTTGACGCCGCCGAAATGCTGTCGGGTTTGTTTTCTAAATTACGAGCCGAGCCAATTACCGGGCTAACGGTTCCACTGTGTCCGACGCCCGACGCCTCGGCGATCGACCCGACCGACTCGGACACGGCATCGCACGCGACAGACGAACCGGTGGACGACTCCGAACCCGAAGTCTTTGGCCAGGATGGATGGCCATTGGATTCGATCGACCCTGACGAATTGGACCCCTGTCCAAAATGCGGAACGTTGGAACTATGGCAAACCCTGACGGGCAACTGGCGGTGCCTACGGTGTGATCCACCTACTACGGCCCGGTGGCTGCGGGAATGGGTGACGAGGCTGCAATCTGACCGCACAGACTCGCCCAGGGCGGACGCAAAGGCCGGAGAACACCTGCGCCGAGAACGTGCCTTACAAGGGCGGCTAGGTGCCTTCGTCGCACAGAATCGTCGCACAGAATCGCATATAATAGCAAAGGATGTACCAGTGGACACAGCGACCATTACTGGTAATAATGCAGGAATGGACAAGACGACGTTCGAAAAAACTGAGCGACCAGCTACGACGTGCGATTGATCGGTCTGGGCACCATGTCGATGCTCACCCGACGTGGCCGTTCCTGCAAACGTGTCATCTAACCACCCTGCTGGAACACCCCTCTGACGGGTTGTCGACGACTTCCCTCTCCGCTTACTCCGATCGCCGCGCCAAGCCCGGCTTGGCGTTTTGTGGCATAACTCGGTGATGCACAACGTTGGCTAACCCCACATTTCCCAGATGATTTCCGAGTTTAATAGAACCACCTCGCATTTGAGGCCGTTAAACAAGGTGTTTCCATCACCTCACCTCAGCCATGGAAGGCCCGCCCAATGGGTGAATCACGCAAGGAAGCGTTAAAG
>CAUYYY010000060.1:0-8901 GCA_963577165.1 Planctomycetota bacterium
CTGCATTGCTACGGATTCTGGGCTGGTTCGTTAGCAGCCGGGGTGCTAGAGACGTGCCACGCGGCCCGAGAGGTAGACGTCGTCGCCCACCTGCTCGATCTTCAGCGACGCGAGCCGGCAGGCGTCGGCCATCTGCTCGACGCCGGTTCCCACGATGGGGCTCGGTGCATCCGGTCCGCCGAGGATCTTCGGTGCGATAAACATATGCACCTCATCGATCAATTGGGCATCGAACAAGCTGCCTAGTAGCTCGGAGCCTCCCTCGACCAGCACGTTGGTCATGCGGCGTCGGCCCAACTCGCCGAGCAGTGCTTCCATCCGCTCGCCACGGGTCGCGCCGGCGCATCGCAACACTTCCACGCCCGCTGATGTAAGTTGTTGCTCTGCGCTCTGCGGCGCGTCGTCTGCGCAGGCGACCAACACCGGCGCGTCACGGGCGGTGCGGACCAACTGACTTTCAAGCGAGAGCCGTGCGGCCGAGTCGACCACGATGCGCGTCGCCGTTCGCGGTCCCACCGGCCGGGCTGTCAGCAGCGGGTCATCGGCCTCGGCAGTCCCGCGACCCACAACGACGGCATCTACGCGACCGCGTAGCACGTGAACGATCGATCGCGATGCCTCGCCGGATATCCACTTGCTATTGCCCGAACGGGTCGCCATCTTGCCGTCGAGCGTCATCGCCCACTTGGCGATGATCCAAGGACTCCCGGTTGTTACCAGCTTGAGATAAGGCGCGCACAGATCGCGGGCCACGTCCTCAGCCAGGCCTACGTAAACTTCGATGCCGGCCTCGCGAATTTTTTCAATCCCGCCGCCGCTAATGTCTGGATTCGGATCACCGAGCGCCGTGACGACGCGATGTACGCCCGCATCGAGAATGGCTTGCGTGCAGGGCGGCGTCTTGCCCTGGTGACAACAGGGCTCGATCGTCACATAAAGCGTCGCGTCCTGGGCTCTCGGACCGGCCGCACGGATCGCTTCGATCTCGGCGTGTGGGCCGCCAAACTTTCGATGCCAACCCTCGCCAACGATCTCGCCCTCGGAGACGATGACGCAGCCGACCATCGGATTCGGCTCGACGTGGCCCTCACCCCGCCCCGCCAGCTCGAGCGCCCGCCGCATGAATTGTTCGTCGTGCTTAGACATGAAAACTACCGGACGGCCTCAATTACCGGACGGTTGCAATTCAATCCGTTGCAATCCAATTACGGCGTCCAAATTTTGGACTTCTGGCCCTGCGAGCCGCTCTCGCCGCCGGGTGTCCATATCTTACCGGATGGTGCTTCAGGTGACGGCGCTCCAGGTGATGGGGCCTGGGACGGCACGGCGATAGCCGGTTGTTGTTGCGCCGGCTGTTGTCTTTCGGCCAACGGTCCCGTGCCAGGATCGATGATCCCGGCTGCGTACAGAACCTGAAGCATCGCTTCGGGCACTCCCTCTTCCTGCATGTGATCGGCTTGAATTTGCGTGACGAGCCGTTGAACTTCCGTCGCGTCGCCACGCTCAATTAGCAGTGTGAGCAACATCAACAGCCATTCGGCCGGTGACTCGCCCGCCTCGGTGGCCGCGTCGCGGGCGTGCTCGACGAAGGTCACTTCCTCATCCAAGTCGAGCGCACAGCGGGCGAGCAGCCCATACGCCTCGGCCCGATCGACCCTGTTCTTGAGACTCTCGCGCTCGACGACCTCGCTCGCCAGCTTGCGAACCGCCGCCCGCGCACCGAGCATTGCCGCCCGCCGGTAAATGTTTAGCAACGCATCGTCCGAAAGTTTATCGGCCAGCAGCCGCGTTGCCCGTGCGAGTGAGACCTGCCCGGCGTTCCACCCGGTCGGATCAATCGGATCGGCAGTCGGCAATCCGAGCTTCTCTCGCAACTCATTCATGTCGAACCGGCTCATCTCGACGGTGTCCGTCTGTTCGATGAGCAGAATGGCCGCCAGCGCCTGGATCTTTCCTTTGGAGTCTGGGCCGTTCGAGTCTGAGGCCGTTTCCTCGATTGTTCTACCGCCCAGGTCCGGCAACGCCAACTTGGGCCATGTTTCAAAAATCGCCGCGTGGCGCTGTTCCTTGAGTAGCTCTTGCTGATGTTCGACCGGCGTGTCATCGGGCAGCCGCCAGCTCCAACCCATCGCGTGATTGACCCGTGAGGTTTGGCTCACGACTTCTTCATCCACTTGAGAGCCCAACACATCGCCCATCACGTCCTGCAAGATTTTGCGCGTCGCATCGTATCGTTCATCCCGCGCGGTGATCAGCTCAAGCTGTGGCTCGCGATCGGTCTGGCGACCGAAGATCAGCAGCCTCGCGGTGATGTGAGGAATCGCCTCGCGGGCGATGCCGACGCCCGTCTCGGGCAGCGGCCGATCGAGCAGATGAAAAACAGAGCGCGGCCTCGGTTCTCCTTCTTCGACCAGCGTCGCAGGGTCTTCGCCCGATCGATCGGCTCGGGCATCGGCCGCCAGCGCCGCCTCGGCCTTCTCGACATCGGTGATCACGAACGAGATGCAGACGGTTTCCACCTGCTCTGTGTCTTTTACCGTGGTGTCGTTTTCAGCGTCGTCATTTTCTGTGCCGCGATCCAGAAGCTGCGCGAGCGCTTCGACTTCGACTGCGTCGTCCAACGGCATATCCAACGAGATCCACTTTCGCAAGGCTTCGACGGCGCCCGGCGTGTCGGCTAGCCATCCTTTCAGTAGCGCCAAGTTGCGCCACAACTCAGGCACGTCGCCCGTCGAAGTGATCGCTCCCTCGATTTGGCCCACCGCATCGCGCCATCGACCGCGACTGGCCAATCGCAGCGCTTCGTTACAGGCAGCTTGCCAGGCGACGCCCTGCGGCGGAGCAACCATCGAGGGCGGCTCTTTGATCATCACCGGAATACGTGTGTCGGCATTGAAACGGAGCAACCACTCCACGGCCCGTTTGTCGTCCACACCGCCGATGTTGGCGCAAAGCATAAAGTGCGCCCGCGTCGCAAACATTTCGCCCTGAGCCAGTAACGCATGCCCGACGGTACCGATCGCCTCGAACACTCGGCCCGGCAAAAACTTGTCGAGCGCACTGAGCGCATCCTGCATCGGAGCAACGGCCGCCCGGCCACCCTCGGTCACTGCCACGAGCATCGCCCGCTCGGCCAATCCAACGGGATTGCCCGGGTGTTTTTCCAAGAACCGGTCGAGCGTCGCCCTCGCATCGTCCGTCTGTCCAAGCTGCATCTCGAGCATCGCCTGCAATCCCCACAGCGAGGCCCGCTGGGGATACTTGGTCTCCAGGCCACGGATATGCTCGAGACATGCCGCCCGCTGGTCGCCATCGAGCATCTTTTGGATTTTCTCCATTTCGCTCGTCAGGTCAGGGCAGCAGAATTTCAGCTTCTTACCGCTTCCGCACGGACACCGGGCGTAGGGATCCAGTGGCATAACGTTTCCAGTTTACGAAAGTCAAAAGGTCCAAAAGTCGAAGAGTCCAAGGTTTGATTTACTCTTCAACTCTTTGACTTTTCGACTCTTCGACTTTCCCTCTGCTTCTCTGCAATTAAGGCCAGCAGGGCCTTCTGGGGATCGGCAAATTTCTGAATCCCTTCGTCCATCAATGTGGCCTCCAGGTGCGCCATGTCAATCTTCGCATCGATTTCCGTCAGCACTTCCGCCGGGGGCAACTGATCCACCTGTCGACCGATGGTCCGACCACTCGCTTCGACGGCGTCGTTCGTCGCCGGTGGATTCGTCTCAATATCACTGCCGGCAAACGCTTCGACATATTTCCAGGGCGGATCTTCCGGTTTTTTCGTGCCGGTACTGGCGAAAATTATTTCTTGCGCTAATGGTAACTGTTTATCGGCCCAAAACTGGCGATTCGCCGCCCAGATACGCTTAGCGACGACGATACCCGCCTGCCCTTGGGACTGGGGCGAGAGATCGGACACATGTTTCTCAGTGTACACATCCGTCCGCGAAACGAAAATGCTGTAGACGCTCTTGAAATGATCCAGGTCGTCGTACCGCTGAGCCCCGCGCCAAACCGCATCCCGTGCGATCTCGTATTGCCGGGCGGAAAAAATGAGCGTTACGTTCAGCGTTACTCCCGCGGCAGCCAAATCTTCCAGAGCGTCCAAGCCCGCTGGCGTCGCCGGAACTTTGATCATGCGATTTTTGTGATCCGCCGACCACTTTTTGCCAAGCTCAATATACTGTTGCACACGCCGCTCATGTGGCGGGCCGTGCTGCGGGTCTTCGAGCAGCGGGTCGAGTTCAAAGCTGACGTAACCATCGTCGCCGCGGCTTTCTTCCCAGACTTTGAGGAATACATCCTGTGCCGCTCGGACCAGTTGGTCGGTCAACTGCCACGCGACCTGGTCGACATCGCGGGTCTTGAAGAACAGCGACACGAGCTCGTCATCGAACCGCCCGGTCTGGATCAGGTCGCTGATGATCGCCGGGTTCGATGTCGCGCCGGTCGCTCCCAGGGCATGGTTTGCCCGGACCAGATCTGGATCAATCGAATCGAGCCACAGCTTCGTGCCACTGGCGATTAACGATTCAAGCGGGGACGGCATCAGGCGAGTTTCCTTTGCAAACGGGGGTAAAAAACGGGGACAGGCACCCTCGTCAGTTCTTGATTCTCGGGATTTCCGTGATAATTCGGGAACCAGTCCCCGTTTTTAACGGCGCCAGTCTAGCAGCCCGACGCAGCGAGCGCGAAGGACCAAGCGCGTCGGTCCCGCTACGGACATCAAAACTGAGTTAAGAAGCACTCCGGCCGCCACCTTTGGCCAATATGACTGGGGACACGACTTTCCAGCATCGCGGTCTGTCTGAAACCAAGCAGGGCGCAAGTATGGATAAGATGCATAGCTTGGTAAGACAGTGTTTACTTTGTCGGTCGCGTAATTTTTGTTGATTCTAACGATTATTCCTGCATTGGAGGTGGGTGGGCGACGATAACGGAACGGACGGACATCGGGTCGGTCCGTAAGTTACTTCGATTGCGCTGTCGGACAATGGCCCACGCCGTAGACATGATATCCCCTGGAGAGCCCCGAAAAGTGACTGCCCGAGTTTGGCAAACCGGATTTCTCGCGTTGCTGGCATTTGGATTGTTAGCCGCGCGGGCCGATGCGCAGCTCCTTTTTGTGCCAGAGCTGGTTGCCGAAGCCCCCGATCTGGACGGCATTCCCAGCGAGCTGGATCTCGCGGAAGAACTTCCCAGCCCAACGGGCGATCGCCGTGCCTTCAGCGCCGATGAAATGACCGCCGAAGACATTTCACTGCTCGATGACCATTCGCTCCTCGAGGGTGATTCGTACGACGACGAGTTTGCCCCGCTTCTGAGCAGCGGCACCTGGTTTCGCCGTGGCTTTTGGTACACCCGCCAGGAAGTTGTCCTCCTTCAGATGGACAACTACAAGAACAAGACCATAGCGGTCGATTTTTCGAACATTGGTGTCAGCCAGATCGCTCAAATCTTTGCAATCTCAAGAACCGTGGGAGGCCTCGCGGCGAACGCAAAATTAACCTTGGGACGATTCCTGTACCGGGACGCCAACAACCGTGACCATACGGCGGAATTCACGTTCATGGGTCCCGGCAAGTGGGGGGCAGACGGTGTCGTCCGATCGATCTCAGACGACGCATTGTTCAGCGCCCTCATCCCGTTTGTTCCGGGCTTCACCCAAATCGATGTTATGTCGTTTGATTACGAATCACGACTGAGCAACTTGGAGTGGAATTACCGCATGCGTCGCCGTCTGCAACGTGACGTCCTGATGCTCGATGCCAATGGACGGTGGAATCGGGAAATGCAGCCCGAAATGCTCTACGGCTATCTCTTTGGCCTCCGGTGGATGAGCATTGACGAGTTGTTCAATATCGAAACCGAAGCAACCGGCCGCGATGCGGGCGGCATAGCACGTGTCCGTTCCCAAAACGACCTGATCGGATTTCAATTCGGCGGCGAGGCCATTTATCAACACAAGCGCTGGAGTCTCGAATTCGACGGCAAAGCCGGCCCGTATGTCAACTTCGCCGGACGCAACATCAGTGTTCATTCGCGCGACGTGGCAGCAACGCCCGACACTTTCGACGTGGACAACAATCGAGCTGACCGAGATGTGATCGGTTTCATCGGTGAGATCGGCCTGCACGCGACCTACTTCGCCAGGCCAAATCTGTCGTTTCGAGTCGGCTACGAGGCGCTCTGGGTCAACTCCCTGACCCTGGCCTTGCGCGAACTCCGTGGAGTGAGGCTCGGCGGACAGTCGGCACCCGTCCAGGCCATCAACACGGCCGGCGGCTTGCAGTACATGGGCTTCTCGACCGGTATGGAACTCCACTGGTAGTGGTGCCGCTCAAAGGTAGTGGTGACGCTCAAATGCCCGAGTCTTCCGATGAGGCCGGTTGAGCAGCTTGACTTGCCGTAAGTCGAATTTTTCCAATCGCTTCCGGCAGATCGGCATGGACTCGGCGATCCTCGACGGGTAACCTTGTAACTAAGTGGTCGAGGACGATATTTAGGGCAGCTAGAGAAAGGGGCCCCCCGCCGGATGCGACCCGAACATGTCCGTAGCCGCTCGGTGGCTGGGTCGATCAAGGCAAGATCAATCGGGCCGCCGCTTCTTGCTCGGCGAGACGAACTCCTCCGGTTGATCGTGAGACGGGGCTGACCATGCAACGGCCTGAACATTTGACCAATGACAACTCGGGCGACTATCGGCAGTTCGGGCTGACACGCACTTGCACCTCTGTCGGCTCTTAACAGGCGAACTCCGCTGACGCTCTGACAACTTAAAAACCATGAAGCAACCATTTTTCGCACGCAACTATTTCATCATATTTTTGACGTTGGCGGCTTTTGCTTTCCCGGTTCTTCGCGGCGCGCGGCGGGCGATCGAGAGCAACAACAATAACGTGAAAGATTGGCTGCCTCCGAGCTACGAAGAATCGCGGGAACTCGATTGGTTTCATCATCACTTTCCTGGCGAACAATTCGCGATTGTCAGTTGGAACGGATGCACACTGGGCAACCAAGAAAAGCTGACCCTTCTTTCCAGAAAACTGCTCTCCGCCCGTGCCGAACCCGAAGCAGGCGGTCATCGACTCTATAAGTCGATCGTTACTGGGCCCGAGACGCTCGATCAACTCACTTCGTCGTTGGGTATCAGCCAAACCGCGGCAATCCGCCGACTCGAAGGTGCGATGGTCGGTCCTCGACCGGAAGGGCAGGACGACGACGCTCGCGTTACCTGTTTGATCGCGACCTTGTCGGACGAAGTCGTCAAATCCAATCGCAGAATGCGTTACGCGATCGGGCAGATCGAACAGATCGCCCTCGATCAATGCGACATCAAAACCGAACATTTTCACATGGGCGGTCCGCCCGTCGATAACGTGACCATCGACATCGAAGGCGAACGCACGCTCATCATTCTGGCAGGCTGTGCCGGAGTGGTCGGACTGTTTCTCTCGTATTGGTGTCTCCGCAGTTGGACGCTCACCTTGATCGTATTTGCCGTCGGCGTCATCAGCGCCGCCCTGAGCTTGGCGGTCGTTTACTATTTTGGACTCTTTGAGATCCTTGTGCTGGGGCTTGCCGAAGCGGACTTCGGCACGGCCGACGCCATCCTGATGTCGATGCCGGCCGTCGTCTACGTGCTGGGGCTGTCCGGCGCGATTCATATCATTAACTACTACCGCGACGCCGTGCAGGAAACGGGTCGACACGGTGCGGCGGAAAAGGCGATCCGCTACGGATGGCTGCCCTGTACGCTCGCCGCGATCACCACGGCGGTCGGCTTGGGCTCACTCTACCTGAGTGACATCACGCCGATCAAGAAATTCGGCATTTTCTCTGCCACTGGCGTGATGGGTACGTTGGCACTGCTTTTCACTTGGCTGCCCGCCTGCCTGTATCGATTCACGCCCAAACTGCGGCCGCCTAAAGCGAGCCAAAACGACACTCCCAACCGATCGCACGGCGGCGATCTGCCGCCGTTGGTCCGTCGCACATTTCGATTCGTCACACATCGGCACAAATTGGTCTGCGCCGCCTGGCTGATGGTGATGATCGTGGCCGCCATCGGCCTCACGAAAATTGAGACGTCGGTTCAGCTTCTCAAACTGTTCGACCACGACGCGGACATCATTAACGACTACGCCTGGATTGAAAAGAACTTGGGCAACCTGGTTCCGTTGGAGGTGATCCTCCGTGTGCCGGCCGAGTTGTGTCGTGGCGGACAAAACGACCCCGAAGCGGGCGGTCAGTATCGGTACACGATGGCCGAACGAGTTGAAATTATCCGGACAATCCGCGACCAATTGGAAAGTCTGCCCAGCATTGGCAAATCGCTCTCCGCGGCCGACTTTGTACCCCAAGCAAAGGCCTCCTCGCTGAGACTCACCCAAGTTGCGCGACAAGCCGCCCTCAACAGTCAATTGGAAAAGCATCGCGACGAGTTGATCGACGGTGACTATCTCGCCCTGGAGACGGATCCACTCACGCCGGAATCGATCTCATCTCAGCCTGGCCCATCTCAACCCGGTGCCGAACTGTGGCGGGTCAGCGCCCGTGTCGAAGCACTCAACGACGTCGACTACGGCGTTTTCATTCATGAACTACGCGACCATATTGAACCGATCCTCGCCGTCTATCAGTGGCGCAATCGGATTGTCGGCCAACTGTACGCTCAAGAAAAAAATCTCCACGATGCGAGGGTTTATATTTTGGCGGACAGTTCCGACGGGGCATTGGACGTGGATGCCATCAAGCGGCTAGAAACACTGCTCAAAGAATCGGGCGCAAAAAGGGTCCGCGTCTCCGATCTTGCTCGGCTGCCCCAGGATGCGTCCCAACGAGAAGCTACGATCGCCAAATTACAATCCGCACTCGCCAAGCAAGACTGTGTCG
>CAUYYY010000061.1:0-8891 GCA_963577165.1 Planctomycetota bacterium
ACATGCCCACAACCTGGTCGTCCGTGCCATCAAACAGAGTGCCGATGACCTTCCAGCCGGCCGAGACGCCCACCAGGGCCACGGCACACAAGAGAAGTACGCTCAAGCTGATGGCCAGGCGGAAGGTCCGCCGTAGTATCAACCAGGGGCAGATATCTTGCCAAATCACTTCGCGTAGGGTTCCGCGGTCATCGCTCATGGCATTCTTCCCCCGAATCTAAGGCTGGTCGTCGTTCACGGCGTGGATATCAAGCGCGAAGATTATACAGAATTTGCCGCAATTCACCAATGAAAGATTAGCGAATGCGAAAGGACGGCATAGCAGGGAGTTTTTAGCCCGAGCCGCCAGGCCGGTCCTGCTCAGGCCGGCCCAGTTCAGTCCGGTCCGGTTTAGGCTGGTCCGGTTTAGGCCGGCAGATCACCCGGCTGCTCCTTCGTCTTCCTCGTCCGAAACGTTCCACGTCGGCAAGACTTGCACCTCGTCGAGCCAGCGGCCAAGGTCAACGAGGCGACATCGGTCACTACAGAATGGCATAGCCGAAGTGTCGGCCTCTTCAAAATCGTTGTGGCAAGTCGGGCAACGCATGGCAGGCTCGCGAGCAGAGAAATTTTGGCACCCTGGTTAAAATCGTGCCGTTATTTATCGGATGACTTCGAATCGGTTTTTGCCCCGGACTTTTTGTCCGATTTCTTGTCCGACGAAGCGTCGTCCTTGGCTTTTTTCGCCTTTTCTTCACCCTTTTTGTACGACTCGCTACGGTAATCGGTTTCGTAAAACCCCGATCCCTTGAACACGATCGCGGCACCGGTGCCGAAAAGCCGGCGCAGCTTCAGCTTGCTACATTCGGGACACTTCCGTTTGACGCCGTCGGTGATCGACTGGAAGAGTTCAAACTCGTGCCCGCAGGCATCACACTCGTAATCGTAAGTCGGCATGGGCCACCACACTCCGAGAGATATCGTTAATCGTTACTTTTCTGATTCTTCCTGGTCAACACTCTTATCGGGACCGGTCGACACAATCACCTGCGAAGCACGCACCACGCGATCGTGGAGCCGGTAGCCCGGTTGCGTAACCAGGGTCACCGTCTGAGCCGGATGCTCGGCAGAAGGCTGTTGCAGAATCGCCTCGTGATGGTTCGGATCGAATGGCTGGCCGATGGCTTCGATTTCCGTACAGTGGTGCTGTGACAAGACCGCCAACAATTGTTGCTTGACCAGCTTAAACCCCTCGAGCAGACCCTCGGTGCTCTCCGCGTTTTCTGCCGACTCGATCGCTCGAGTGATATTGTCCACGGCCGGCAACAGATCGCGCAGCAGTGGCAAAAAGGCATACCGACGGACATCCGCGATTTCCCGGCTGGTGCGGTTGCGTAGGTTCTGCATCTCCGCCTGTAAACGTAGTATCCGATCCGTTGCCTGCTGCAACTCCTCGCGTAGCTGTTCCGGATCGTCGCTCAGGTTCTCCGGCGCGTCGGCCCCATCGAGCCCGAAGACATCGGCCGTTTGTCCGACCAAATCGTCGTCCTGCACAGCCTCTTCCCTCCTGTCGAGCGAATCGTTGTCCATGACCGGTTCATTCTCCGCATCGGGCTGCGAAACTTCACTTGGCGACATAGGGTTTAATCCTCGGTGGGTGTCGCATGGTCATCCGCAGTAAAATAGTCCTTCAGTTTTTTGAAGAAGCTTTTCCTGTGCGGCGCGACATTGGTGTGTTCGACGTCGGCCAGCTCGCGCAAAAGATTCTCTTCGTCATCCGTAATTGTTTTCGGTACTTCGATCATCACCTGCACCAGTAGGTCGCCCAGTCCGTGCCGTCTGGGATCGGGCATGCCTCGGCCGCGAAGCCGGAACACTTCGCCCGTTTGCGTACCGGCAGGGATCTCGATTTCGTCACGTCCCTGCAACGTGGGAATTTCCAACATGGTGCCCAGCGCCGCCTGGGGATAGGTGATCGGTATGCGACAGATAAGGTGTTGTCCGTCGCGTTCGAACAGCGGATGCGAAACGATCGACACAAAACAGTAGCAATCGCCGGGTGGCCCGCCGTTGGTGCTTGGTTCGCCCTGACCGGCAATTCGCACGCGCATACCGTCGTCGACACCCGCGGGCATCTTGACATCTGTTTTCACCGGCCGCAGGACATAGCCGCTTCCTTGACAGCCCTTGCAAGGGCTCTTGATCACGCTGCCGGAGCCCCGGCACGAGGGGCAAGTGGTCTGCATGCGCACGATACCAGCCGACTGAATGACTTTTCCGTGGCCACCACAGTAGTCGCACATTTCCGGTTGGGTGCCCGGTTCGGAGCCCGACCCGTCGCAGGTTGAGCACTTGTGATGACGTTCGAACGAGATCGATTTGTTTGCCCCCGTAGCCGCTTCATGCAAAGTGAGCGAAACGTCGCACCGCACGTCTCGACCGCGACGTGGGCCACGGCGGCTACCACCGGCTCCGCCAAAGATATCTCCGAACAGGTCGCCAAACGCCGAAAAGATATCCTCGACATCCGTAAAATGGGCCCCACCGCCAATCTGGCCGTCGATGCCCGCGTGGCCATATTGATCGTAAACGGGTCGCTTTTGCTTGTCCCCCAGAATTTCAAAGGCTTCGGCAGCTTCCTTAAACCGTGCGATCGCCTCGTCATCGCCCGGGTTTTTGTCCGGGTGGTATTTTATCGCCATCCGCCGATAGGCCGAGGCGATGTCTGCCTGTGAGGCGTCTCGCTCGATCCCAAGGACTTCGTAGTAGCACCGTTTTGTGGTTTGGCCAGTCATGAAAATGTTGGTCGCAGCGTCGAGAGGTCTGACGTGGAGCACACGTCCACCGACTCACGGCTTCACAGCCCGGTGAAAACATTTACCCAATTATAGGCCGCCACTGCAGACGGCGCGAACGGCAGTCCGCTCGCTGGCCAGCCATGCGAAAAAGCGGGCCACCTCGCGGAGCGAAGTGGCCCAACTTCGAGATTCGCCCATCAGACTATGAAATCAGCCGGGCAATGAAATCAGCGAATGCTGCCCGCCACCGGCTGGTTGTCCTGCTCTTTGGCGTCCAGATTGGTAACCAAGGCTTCGGTGGTCAACATGAGTCCGGCAATGCTAGCGGCATTGACCAGAGCCGTCTTCACAACCTTGGCCGGATCAATGACCCCCGCCTTGTACATATCGACGTACTCACCGGCATTTGCATCGTAACCGTGATTGGTCGGCTTGCGACTGACCTCGTCGGCGACCACACTGCCGTCGATACCGCAGTTATCGGCGATCTGGCGGAGCGGGGCGTCGAGTACGCTAAGTACGATATCGACGCCAATTTTTTCATCGCCCCTGGCGCCGGAGCGGGCCTTTTCGACCGCTTCGCGACAACGCAACAGTGCGACGCCGCCACCCGGAAGGATCCCTTCTTCCACGGCCGCACGTGTGGCATGCATCGCATCTTCGACGCGAGCCTTCTTTTGCTTCATGTCGGCTTCGCTATTGGCACCCACCGAGACGACCGCCACGCCACCGGTCAGTTTGGCAAGTCGCTCTTGCAGTTTTTCGCGGTCGTAATCGCTGTCCGTATTTTCGATGCCCTTGCGGATCTGCTCAATACGTTTTTGTACGTCCGACGTTTTACCGCCACCCTGTACGAGGATTGTGGAATCTTTGTCGAGGTTGATCTTCTTAGCCCGACCGAGCTGTTCGAGCGTGACACTCTCGAGCTTGATTCCAAGGTCTTCGCTGATCAGCGTCCCGCCGGTGAGCGTGGCGATGTCACCCAGCATCGCCTTACGGCGATCGCCGAAACCGGGCGCCTTGACGGCACATACTTGCAGCACACCGCGAAGTTTGTTGACAACCAACGCGGTCAGCACTTCGCCTTCGATGTCTTCGGCAATGATCAGCAGCTGCTTGCCCTTTTGTGCCGTGAGCTCGAGGATCGGCACGAGTTCCCGAAGATTGCTGATCTTCTTTTCGTGGATCAGGATATAGGCGTCTTCCAGATTGGCCGACATTTCGGCGGGATTCGTAATGAAGTAAGGCGAGAGGTAACCTTTGTCGAACTGCATCCCTTCGACCAGTTCGAGCGACGTGTCGGTCGACTTGCTTTCTTCGACGGTAATAACGCCGTCTTTGCCGACCTTTTCCATCGCGTCGGCCAGCAGATCGCCAATCTCACGATCGTTGTTGGCGCTGATGGCGCCGACATGGGCGATTTCATCCTTGTTCGAAACTTTTTTCGCCATCGCGTCGAGCTTCTCGGTGGCCGCAGCAACCGCCTTGTCGATGCCGCGGCGAACGTCCATCGGGTTGCTCCCGGCTACGATGTTTCGCGTGCCCTCTTTGAGAATCGCCCGAGCGAGCACCGTGGCGGTGGTCGTCCCGTCACCCGCGATGCTCGAGGTCTTGTCAGCTACTTCGTGAACCAACTTGGCGCCCATGTTTTCGAACGGATCTTCCAGCTCGATTTCTTTGCTCACCGTCACACCGTCTTTGGTGACCGAGGGACTACCAAAGCTGAGAGCGATGATTACATTGCGACCGGTCGGACCCATCGTAATGGCCACGGCGTCGGCGAGCTTGTCGACGCCTCGAAGCATTTTCGACCGCGCCGAATCTTCAAACATCAATTGTTTTGCCACGGTATTACTTCCTATTGAGGATGGTTATTGGGAAATGGTTCGCTGGGCCCCGTTGCATCTCTGAGACCCCCGTTGCATCTCTGAGACGCAGACGCTCGGTCACTTAGCCGAGGATCTTGGCCAGGATATCACTTTCCCGCATGATCTTGTATTCGTTGCCGTCGACTTCGACTTCCGAGCCGCCGTATTTTCCGAAGATTACCTCGTCACCGACGGCGACCGAAATCTCGCCCCGGTTGCCGCTATCGAGCAGTTTGCCCACACCCACGGCGACCACCTTGCCGCGCTGCGGTTTTTCCTGAGCCGAATCGGGCAGCACAATGCCGCCGGCAGTCGTTTCTTCCGCGTCAAGCGGTTCGACAACAACGCGATCGTCAAGCGGACGAAGATTAATCTTGGCCATGATTCGTTTTCCTTATCGTTACGAGTTTCAATTTTCTGGTATGTCTTTAAATTGTTTTCTTGGCGGTCGAAGTTCCCGTCAGCCGGAGTGTTTTACATCATGCCGGGCATGCCACCACCCATGCCTGGCATGCCACCACCCATGCCGCCCATACCTCCCATGTCTGGCATCCCACCGCCCATGCCATGATCATGGGGATCGCCACCCTCTTCTTCCTCTTTCGGAATCTCGGTGATCAACGATTCGGTGGTCAGCAACAGCGCCGCGACGCTGGCGGCGTTTTGCAGGGCCGTTCGAACCACTTTGGCCGGGTCGATAATCCCGACGGCCACGAGGTCAACGTATTCACCGCGATTCGCGTCGTAGCCTTCGTTCTTGTTCTTGAGCTGACGGACTCGATTCACAACGACCGCCCCGTCAGTGCCGGCATTATCCGCGATACATCTCAGCGGATGGTCGAGCACGTTACGCACAATATCGACACCCCGCTGCTCGTCGCCTTCGAGCTCCAGTTTCGACAGTGCCTTTTCGCTGCGGATAAGCGCCACGCCGCCACCCGGTACCACGCCTTCTTCCAACGCGGCTTGCGTCGCGCTCTTGGCGTCCTCCAACAGCGTCTTGCGTTCCTTCATTTCGGTTTCGGTTGTAGCACCACAGTTGATCTGAGCCACGCCACCGGCCAGCTTAGCCAACCGCTCTTGCAACTTCTCGCGATCATAGTCGCTGTCGGTCGTTTCCATTTCCGCACGAATCTGATCGACACGACCCTGGACGGCATCTTTGCTGCCCGCTTTGCCGACCATCGTCGTCTCGTCACTACTGATGATTACCTTGCGGGCCCTGCCAAGGTCCGAAATCTTGACCGCATCGAGCGAGATCCCGAGGTCCTTGAAGATGGCCGTCGCACCGGTCAATACGGCGATGTCGCCGAGCATGGCCTTGCGTCGGTCGCCATAGCCCGGCGCCTTAACCGCACAGACATTGACGATGCCTCGTAGTTTGTTGACGACCAGCGTCGCCAGGGCTTCGCCCTCAATGTCTTCGGCAATGATCAATAGCGGTCGGCCCGCCTTCGAGACCGCTTCGAGCAGCGGCACCAAGTTCTTGACGCTGGAAATCTTTTCTTCGTAAACGAGTACCAAACAGTTTTCGAGCACCACCTGTTGGTCGTCCTCGTTCGTAACAAAATGTGGCGAAAGGAATCCGCGGTCGAATTGCATACCCTCGACCACTTCGACGTAGGTTTCGTTTCCGCGGCCCTCTTCCACCGTGATCACGCCGTCCTTGCCAACTTTGGCAAAGGCATCGGCCAACACCGCGCCGATCGCTGAATCGTTGTTGCCGGCAATCGCGGCAATCTGTTGCAGTCGCTTCTTGTCTTTGACGTCGACCTTCTCGGCCATCTTCAGCACGGCGGCCGAAACAGCCTGGGCCGCCTTGCCAATGCCGCGGCTCAGCGCCATCGGATCGGCACCTGCGGCGATCATTTTCAGACCCTCGCGAAAGATGCCTTCAGCCAATACGGTAGCCGTGGTGGTGCCATCGCCGGCCACGTCGTTGGTCTTGCTGGCGGCTTCCTTAACCAACTGGGCACCTAGGTTTTCGTTGGGATCCTCCAACTCGATATCCTCGGCCACGGTGACGCCGTCTTTCGTTATCTTGGGCGACCCCCAACCTTTGTCGAGGACCGCGTTGCGACCGCGAGGGCCCAATGTGCTGCGAACGGCCCGGGCTAATTTTGATACGCCCGAGGCCAGCGGCCCCCGAGCTTCCTCATCAAAGACCATCTTTTTAGCCACCGTGGATTCCTCCTGGTTAATGAATATGACGTTTGTCTTATTTTGACGTGGGATTTCAAATAGCTTGTAGCGAACTCTGCCGGCGTGCCCGATCAGACACCATCTCTGCTTCAGTCCCGCCCAGTCTGACATACCTCCGCCGAGCCTGAACACCCCCACCGAGTCTGAACTCTGAGCGTCTACTGGCAGACGATGTCGGTCAACGAGGTCTCATAAAGCAAGCACCATGCCAAGATTGCCTCATCACCCCTAAGTCTTTTGATGAACATATTTTAAGAAATTTGCAAATGGTTTTGCTGGACTGGGTATCTGTAACTTAAACGCCTGGATCATGCCATTTTGGCAGTCTTTGCTCGAACGACTTTTTCAACGGGCCTGCTAACGTCGACCGTCTTTTAGGCAGATTTGATTAACACATCCAGAATGACCAGCGGTGTCTTCCTTTGTTGCTTTAACGATGCATCCATGCCTGAGGGGATGCCGAAATGGTCGTGTGCTCGGACCGCACGTTCTTGCCCGGCCATGCGTACCATTCCTTCGCCGCGAACGATCGAGACAATTCGAAAACTATCTGGCGGCAAGGACAAGCCGTTCTGGTCAATCCGGGCCACGGACAGTTCCAACCCGCCGCTGCCGTTGCGATCGGTTTGAGAAGCGGGAATGAGTGTCTTTCGATGTGATGTGCTCAGAGCTTCGGCTGCTGCGATTTCACGTTCGAGATAGATCGAATTGTTCATTTGCTCGCTAGAAAGTTCGGTGCGCTCTAGGTTCTCAATTTCGCAATCGAGCGATTCAACATCCAGAAAGACGCCCCAGCCCGCCTGCTTTAGCGAGCCGAAAATGAACGGCACGTGATGTACCGTGTCGCTGGTATTCACATAGCCATGCAGCGTCTTGGGTGGGATGGGCATGGCGTAGCCTTCGGTCACTTCCGCACAATAATCGCCCAAGATCGTCTCGCCCAGGAGCGGCTCATAGCCGAGGTGGATCTCGACACCCTCTTGATGGCGGTGCGTGGGCACGTCGCGAGCTTCATCGCTCAAATAGGCCAGGTTCCACGAATGATGGTCGCCGTAGACCAAGGGCACGATCGTGATTCCCAGGTTGGGTACGACAAAGCTCGCCTGCTCCGGCGCGCTCGTGTCTTGCGTGAAGTGAATGCCATCGGACGTCATGATCTGCTGCATGATCTCGCAAAACTGCCGCCCGATCCGATCGATCTCGGTGTCGTGCGATTCGCGGTAGTCGCGATCGATGCTGTCGATGATTCTTAACACACCTTGGTGATATCGGTGCAGGATCGAGATCACGGCCCGAAAATCAGTGGCTATCGGGCCCATGGCATAGCCGGCCAAGTCGGACAGAGTTTCGGTGGCTCGCTTGCGGTAAGCGGTCGCCAGGGGCGTGGTGGTCGGTAGGTTTTCAATGGCCAGACGTGTAGCGTGGAACGCGCCGATCACATGCGACCGAAACGCATAGCTGTAGAGCCGGGCCAAGCCAATATCTTCCGGCGTAATATCTTCGGAGCTGCGGTTGTTCCGGTGGCTTTGGTCTGCCTTCTCGACAAGGCCTTCGTAGTTAGGATGCATCTGTAGATTCACGTTGCAATTCCTGAATAAAATGGTCCGCCAGGGCCGGCAGATCGTAGCGAAGGCGCCAACCCCAGTCGCTTCGAGCGGAAGTGTCGTCGATTGTGGTTGGCCAGCTTTCGATCAGCCGTACGAGCGATGGATCGGGTTCGAATGTTACCTCTGCATCCGAGACGCGGTCGGTAATCGCTTCGGCCAATTCGCTAGCCGAGGGTGCGATGGCATGAATGTTGTAGACGCGTCGTGTCAGATCGGCCTGTGGTGCGTGTAACAAGTCATCGATGGCGTACAAAGCATCTTTGACATAAATGATCGCAGGCCGCGTTTCGGGGCGAACCTGAAACACAAATCGCCGTGAGCGAACCGATTGGACGAATGCTTGCGAGGCATACGCACTGGCAGCACCAGGTGGGGCAAACGGCGACACGACGACCGGCAGGCGAATGCACCGAAAATCGATGCCATGTTGCTCATGG
>CAUYYY010000062.1:0-8723 GCA_963577165.1 Planctomycetota bacterium
TGTTTAGCTAGCATTGCCAGGTTTTCGACAGAGCAGGTCAGGTCTTGACTTAAAACTTAAAGTCAATAACTGGACCTGTCCCGTCCCCCCGTTTCTTCCATTGGACCCGCATGCGAAAACGCGAAATGCACTAGTTCCTTGAGAAGGTCCGCAGGCGAGGGCCGATCAGCGAACGTCTTTGCACGACGCTCATACCGCAGGATGCCGTCGCGGTCGATCACGAATGCAGCAGGACGATTGCTCAACTCGGTGTGAACTCTCATCTGCATTGCCACGCCGTACGTTGCGCTGACTGTTTGTGTCGGATCGAGCAACAACGGATAGCCGACATCCCCTGTACTGAGCCCAACATCTTTTAGAAATCGCTTGGCTGACCACGATTCGTGCGGGTCGATAACGAGTAACTGAGCACCGACATCTTCAAACTCTTGTACCTTGTCGCGCAACTGCGCGAGCTGGCCATGACACACCGGTCACGTATCACCATAGACAAAGACCAACACGACGGATTTCTTTTCCCAGAAATCGCTCAGCCGCCCTTGCCGGCCATCGAGTGATTCCAATTCAAAATCGGGAGCCGGTTGGCCGAGCTTGGCTGATGCGAGTTCTTTGATGTTCCAATCTCGCAGCCGACGAGCCACTCCCGTATCAACAGAATGGCCTTCTCGGCCCAAGGCGTATCCGATATGCCTCTTCGTATCATCGTTTTTCTCGCCTGTCTCGATTCGTCGGAGCAGCTCGTCGTAATCGCGTCCCCCGAGCATTCCCAGCGAATCGGCCGCATACAGACGGACCATAGGATCAGCATCGTGCTCGACAGCCCGAGCCAGCGCTGGTTTTGCCTCGGCGTCGGCACAGTATCCCAACGCCCGTGCCGACAGCGCTCAAACCGGCGTCGATTCGCTTTCCAACGCTTTCACCAAATCCGCGGTTGCATCCTTCCCGTGCCGTATGAGCAACTGAAATGCCGCCATGCGACGCTTCCATCCAACGTCGTAAAGCGGCCGCATGTATTTGCCTGACTGGCCCTGCGTGGGGCCCCAGTCTTGGTCATTCCAAGCTTTGTCAAAGTCTTTTAGGATCGACAAAACACGGGCATCGGTGTCGGCCGTGTCTTGAGCAGCCGCCGGCGAGACGTCGCCAAGGTGCAGGCAAGGCTCATTAATGCACCTCCTACACGGATGGATAATCCAACCTCACGTAATGTTCCGATCGTGCGATTGCACCTCGCGGCTGGGCCGTTGCCGAATGGACCAAAATTAACCGGAATTTCGCATTTGGATGTTCCTGAAACCGCTGCAGACTTCGGGATGTCGCCTATTGTAGCAGCATACGCCCCACACCACCACGATGCCCACCGGAACATTGGGCAGGCGCTCAGCGACGACGTAGCGAAACCACCATGCCCGCCGCGCCGAGAAGAACCAGCACCAAACTCGACGGTTCGGGCACAGCCGGCGACGTCGCCGAGGCACTGCCCGACGATAACAGCAAGCTCAGAGCGCTAATATCGCCGACGTCGAACGTGCCGCTCATGTCCATGTCGCCCAGGATGTCGGCATCCACCGTCTGATATTGGGCGTCATAAGCCGACCGGTCGGTCAATGCCAACATGAAGGGGCCAACGTCGTCCAGATTGACCAAGCCGTCGCCGTTCATGTCGCCCAGCAGCGCGACAATGACCGCCAACGTGATATCCGTCGCACTGTAGTCGATGCTCCAGATGAGTCCCGACGAGAGAACAGGCAGTCCCAAGGTGGCAAACGTTCCGCTCACCGCGTCCGTTGCCGTAAGAATCTCGAACGAGTTGCCGAGCACCGGATCAAAGAGGTCAATCAGGGAGACGTCCAACGTGCCGCCGACCACGGCCAAGCCGTCCACCAAGACACGGTCGTAGCTCGTGTTGGCATCCAAGCCACCGAGTTCGATTTCCAGGGTCCCGTCGATGCGTTGGGCATAGGTGCCGTCGACCGAGAGGATGCCCGCCGAGGCGCCCGGCGCGACCACTCCCGATTGATTCGTTACGTCACCGACGATCGATCCGATGCCGGTAAGCGAACCGTCGCTGAGTATGATACCAGAGGCAGATAAAGTGCCTCCCGACAGGTCGACTTCTCCGCCCGCTTGCACCTCGACGTTGCCGAATAAGGTCAGCGTTGCGCCGTTCTGGATCTCCAGGTCCATCTGGCTCGCGCCGCCTGAGAGGACAATCTGGTTGACGGTCGAATTGGCGTCGACGACCGCCTGCTGCGGAGTGCCCGTCACATTCGTCACATTGGCAATCCACAAGATGTCGGGCGTGCTCCAGTTGCCCGACGTACTCCAGTTGCCCGATGTACCCCAAGTCCCGCTGGCTGCGGTGGTCGCCCAGTCGTGCGTTTCGAGGATAACGTCGCTGATATACAGACTCGGGGTTGCCCCGCCGCCGCCGAGCGCCGGCGACGGATCGATGACCAGATTCCGCCCTTGGAACAAGTTGGTCCCCACAATGCCCGGCACGATGTTGCCCGGGTCGCTTGTATCGACGACGTCGAGCACCACCAGCGGCACGTCATGCAATATGAAGTCACCACCGATCGTGATGATCTCGAATTGATCGACGACGAAGCCCGGCACCTGCGTGACGGTGCCGCCGGATCCTTCGATATCAACGACGAACTCGGGCGTGTCGAGCACGGCGTCGAAGCCGAGTTGCGCCGCCACCAATCGCGAAACGACCGACACTTCGGCACCGGTGTCGAAGAAGAAACGTTTGTCCGTCAATGCGTTCGTACCGTCGGCAACGTCAACGGTCAGAAAGAGACCGCCTGGTATATTGGTCGGACCGGTTGGATTTTCCGTAAGAGGAAGTGGAGGGATCTCAAAAACATTGAACGCATTAAATATGTACGCTGGTGGCGCAAGAAACGCATTACCGGGTCCCAAGAACATGGGTGCCCGACGTACAATGCCCTGATTGGCACCTTCGCCGAGCGGCAGAAACTCGATGTCGGGCGAGCGGTATGTCTTGCCATCGGTCGTAATGATCTGCGGCTGATCGTTGCGGATGACAGTCGTGTACTGACTCGCCATCGGAAGACCGACAACGCTCGGCAAGCTCCAAGACACCGGTGCCGTCACGACCGACACGCTCGTTTGTCCTTGCAACGCTGACGTGTCGATTGTCAGCGGGCCGGTGCCGGTAACCGCGTTCAGCCCAGCGGCATACACACCCAAAGGGTCTTCGACGTCGCCTAACACAAACCCGGTCGCCCCGCCGATGGTAATCTGCTGAGTACCGAGAAACCCGGCGCCCGAGAGATCGAACGCATTGCGATCGGCGGTTGTAATCAGATTCACCTGCGCACCTGTATCGAACAATGCCATACCATAATACGGCGACCCGCCAAGGCCGAGCGCCGTGCCGCCCGGGCTGCTGCTATTTTCGGCGATGAAAAAAGTGTCTTCTAACTCGTCGGCAAACTCATCGGTCAGGCCAAACCCAACCAACGGCCTGAAACCACCGATTGGCACGCTGATGTTGTTGAGCGACAGCCCTGACGACCGCAGGCTGGTAACACGTAGCCCGCCGGCAAGTGGCCCGGTCAGTGACTCGGCACGGGCAGTTGACAGACCCGCCGTGATTGCAATAGTCGACAGAACAACCAAGAGCGCAGCACGAAACTCTCGTAGCAAAGAAAAAACCGTCTTCATACTTGTTCCGTTCCGTGGCGAGGTCAGCAGTTGGCAAATCTGGAAACGACTCATGTGGCCCGCCTGTGGTTGATTATACACTGCTGGGCCCCCATGGCGAATCGACCCACCGTGGGCCAATGAATGTTGCCAATGGAGGGATTCGGCAGCAAGAGAAGCCCCGAAATGGCCGGCACGACACTTGGTCTGCCGCTATGCGCCGGACCGGTCATTGACTACTCTCAGAGCCGGCTGTCGTTGGCAGACATGACCGCTCGGCAGCCCTGGGCTACCTGAGAAAAACCGCTGGACACGAGGAGGCATATCGGTGAAATCCAAGTCGCTCTTCCGCGCACTATTGGTTGCGCTGGCGCCTTGCATGGTGGCTGGCAGCACAGAGGTAACCGCCGGCCCTACGGACAATCCTTCTGTGGCCTCTGTGCGTACGTTCCGTTTCTTCTACGCCGCATCCATCAACCAAATAAAACCTGGCACACGAGCGAGGGTGTGGCTGCCCATCGCGACCGATTCCGCCTGGCAACAAGTTTGTCGCATTCGGATCAGCGTTCCTGGCGACCCGCGCGAGACGGTCGAACAGCAGTATGGAAACCACCTCTTGTACTTTGAGGCAACGGCGGACAAGACAGGCGAGATCCCATTAGAAATCGTCTATGACATCCGGCGCAAAGAGACGGTCAGTTCTCCCATCGCTGGAGAAGTGCGATCTTCGCTTGACCTATTCTTGAAACCTACCCGAAACATTCCGATCGACGGCTCGTTGATGCGGCAAGTCGTCACGCGATCGATCATGGGCACCGATGCCATGGCGACCGTTCGGGAATTGTACGATGCGGTCAACGATCACATGAGGTATGATAGACCGGCCGGCCAGCCTTGGGGACGCGGTGACGCCGCCTGGGCTTGCAAGAGTGGATTCGGAAACTGCACCGACTACCATAGTCTCTTCATCGGACTCTGTCGCGAACGGCATATTCCCGCTAAGTTTGAGATCGGCTTTCCGATTGCTTGCGATGCCTCGAAAGGAACGGTCGGAGGATATCACTGCTGGGCGATGTTTGCCGCCGATGGTCGATGGCATGCGGTCGATATCTCCGAAGCGGACAAAGCTCCGGAAATGGAGGAATACTACTTCGGTCACCTGACGCCGGACCGAGTCACGTTCACGCTGGGCCGTGACTTGCTATTAGAGCCTCGACAGGCCGCCGGTCCGGTGAACTTTCTCATACACCCCTATGTTGAAGTCGACGGCAAACCGCACACCAGCCTTGAGAAGCGATTTCGATACGAAGGAATAGATTGATTTGTCTTTCGTAGCCAACCAGCAGATCGTAGCGAACCCGGTCTGTGCCTTGGGTGTCTACAGCCTTGTCTCCAATGATCCGAATGTTTTCCAAAACGTTACAAACCAAACGTCTGCGGCTGCGTCCACCGCGTGTTGGTGATGCAAAGGCCATCTTTGATCGCTATGCGCAGGACGCCGATGTTACACGGTTCCTACAATGGGCGTCACACGGGTCGGTTGCCGAGACCGAATGTTTCCTCGAGGAGAGTGAAAAATTCTGGCGAGAGGGTACCCGATTTCCTTGGGCAATCATTGACAAAGCGAATCGATCGGTCATCGGCATGATCGAGTTGCGGCTCGACAACAGCCCCGATTCTGAGGACTCTAACGGCGAGGGTTCCAGTGCCGAAGGCCGCCGTGCCGAGGTCGGTTACGTCCTGGCCCGCGATGTCTGGGGGCAAGGTTACATGACCGAAGTGTTGCGGGCGGTGATCGAAATGGCGCTGTCCGATGGCAAGCTAACCCATATTCGGGCCACGTGTGACGCGGCCAACTTGGCATCGCTCCGCGTGTTGGAAAAATCGGATATGAGCGTCGAGGACCAGTATCGCCGACATTCGGTTCACCCAAACATGGGCAGCGGGCCCCGCGACTGCCTTACCTATGCCATCGGACACTAGGCGGGTGGCACTGCTGGCTTGCCCAGCAGTGGACAGCGGGTACACGGCTTGCGCGCCAGCAGTGGCGCCCAAGCATTGATCTGTGCTAGTAGAGATTGGTCAGCGACTCGGTCATGCCCACGACCGGTACGTCGGGGCTGACGACGAAGATTTCCACACGACGATTCTCGCGACGCGTCTCAGGCGAATCGTTGCTGGCGATCGGCTGATGCTTGCCGAAGCCCGCTGTGCCTAGCCTTTCGCCGTCGATGTCAACATCGTGCAGCGCTTGCGATACGACGAGCGCCCGAGCCGCGCTCAGATGCCAGTTTGAGGGAAATCGATGTCGTGTTTCTCGACCACGGATACGTTGGTTGTCGGTGTGTCCGACCACCATGATCTTAAAGTGCTTTGCGTCCGGGCCGTTCAGGACCGCTGCAAAATCGCGGAGAAGTTTCTGGGCCCCGGGCTTCAGAATGTCTTCGCCGCTGTCGAACAGGATATCGGTGTCGAGCTTGCTGATACCCGTCTGCGGATCGAACCGCAAGTTGCGATATTTTCGAGCGAGGCGGGCGAGCTGACCACGCATACCCAGCGATAATTTTCCACCCGCTCCCAAACCGCCGAGGCTGTGCCTCAGACGCTCTCGCTCGTTGCGCAGATTGGCCAGTTTCTGGCGGTCGATGCCGTACTGATCGTCGAGAAATGCTAACTCGTCCTCAGCCTGGAGAAGTTGGTCTTCAATCGAGCGCTGGTGGTTCCTGAGATTTTCGATCTCCACCAGCTGCGCTCGCGACTGCTCGGCGAGCGACTTGTTCTGCGATTGGACGGCCGTCCATTGAGATCGTGGAACCCATCCGCAACCGGCAATCAGCGCAAGGCAGAGAGCAGCGGTGACGAGCGTCACTGGCGAACGTGGCATGATCCGACTCCTTTCGAATCGTCAAATAAGTCGGGCGCGGTCCGATCGGCTTTCCGCAAGACAAAAACAATGTCTTGCCGCCGAAGAATCGCCCGGTTAGCGTATTCCAAATAGATCTAACAGCCAATCCATTAAACCGCTGTTGAGCGTGTAAGGCTGGCTCCAACTCCACATGTTCCGCACCAAATCGAACATCATCATCATGACGAGCGTGAGCATCAGGACGGCCCCGATAAGACCGGAAATGACCGGCGCCGAAAACGTTGTCTCCGCGGCTGCGGCCAGTGTAGGCGCGGCAGCAGCCTGTTCGATTCCGCCCAGGTCTCCTTCGGGCATCACGGCCGCAGCCGGTGCTTCGGTCTCGACTGCCGCCACAGCCGGAAGCGTACCCAACTGGGTCACCGCGTTTTCATCCAGCTCGGCCTCGCTGTCGATCGCGATGACTTGCGACCCGCTGTTGTCAGACTCTTCATCAGCCATTTCTTCCATCGGCGTGAGCAGGAAGTCGTCACCCGATTCCAATGCAGCAGCCTCGTCCGTCTTTGGCTCGGAAAGCGGTTTCGAGGCATCGACCGGAGCCGCTTCTCCGCCAAGCTGGAGTGATTCCACTTCCGAGCCGCCCAAGTCGAGCTCGGGATCGTCCAAAGACAACCCGCTGTCCGACAGCCCTAGTAACGAGATTCCGCTGTCTCCGCTGCTGAGCGTGATGTCGCTGCCGCTCCCTTCTCCGAGCACCAGGTCGTCTTCACCCGCCAATTCGATTTCTGAACTGGCGGAGGATTCGTTTGATAACGGCGAATCGAGCGACAGTTCGCTACTAGCGGGCGAGACCGGGCCGCCTGGCGAAGTCGCCTCGTCAGCCGAGAGGATCCGGCTCGATTCACCATCGAGGTCGATTTCCAACTCTTCTAGATTCTCGAACTGAGAACCGAACTCGGGTGGCGGGCCGCCGTCTAAGACGCCCGAACTGCCGGGGCCGTCCAAAACCAGATCGCTGCTTGGCAACGCAAGTTGAACATCGCTTCCGCCGATGTCGAGGTCTAGTGACGAGGACTCGAGGTCCAGGTCCAAACCAGAGTCGACGGACAGTTCGAGGTCACTGCCTGCCGTATCCTTCTCTTTTGAACCACCGATGATCGTGCTCGCGCTGCCGGTGTCCGAATCTCCCAACTCCACTTCACTGAGCAGCAAAGAATCTGAACCCGCCGAAAGTTCGTCGGGCGAGTCCAACTCCAGTTCATCCGATGCGGGCGTCTGCTGCGCCACACCCTCGGATCGCAGCCGATCGATCTCTTCGGTCTTGAATTTCCAACTGGCGCCGTCGCGATATCCGTGAGCCTTACCCTGCTCGCGCAGCTCGGTCAGTCGCTCGGTGGAGATCCCGAGAGTGTCGGCAGCTCCTTCGAGTGGTACGTATTTCTGCGCCATACTTGTTTAGTTCCGCCGCCAGACAAAGCGGCCAAGCGACACCGCGGGACAAACCGTCCGCGTGCCGCTGGTAAGTTTACTGTTTAGTTCTGTTCTAGTAACGCACGAATCTCACCGGGCAATGGAGCAGAGCCGTTGAACTCATCCATCTGCAAGTCCCAATGAATATTCCGAATGCTCTTCAATTCGATTCTGCCGCTGCCACCATCGACGTGGTATACGCTCATCACATGCGTCCGCGGATCGAGAAGTGTCAATTGCTGAAACTGCCCGTTCGTGGACGTACCCAGTACGATCAGGTCGGTCGGCGCTCCGCCAAGAGGCTGGTCCGTTCGCCCATACGCAGGCTCGGTCGGCCAGTCGCCGCTAAACCAAATCGCCACAGCCGCAACACCGGCCAGAGCTCCCAGAGCCATATTCTTCATAAGTCACCTGATGGCTTATGTATAAGACGATCAGCCACAGGCTCCTACATTCCATTGTAAGAGCCCACTTCGCTAGATCAAGGGAATTTACCTGCTTTACTTAAACGTATGTATTTTATCAACATACGTCGATTAGGCCCGCGAATAGCCTGTTGGCGCGCAGAGCCCCCGTTGATTTCAAGGAACAAAGGGCCGGGAGTCTACCCACGGGCCGCTGAGGCCACAAGATCAGATAGGAGGGCTGGGAAAGGCGGGCCGGAGGGTATGGAAGGGTGGCGGGGTCGGAGCCCAAGCGACGGCCCCGGGAATGTAGC
>CAUYYY010000063.1:0-8635 GCA_963577165.1 Planctomycetota bacterium
ATGAAAAAGCCCATCCGCGGGCCCGCTGAAAAAAGCAGGCCAAGTGATTGATCGGCCCGGATAACCCACGAGCTTACGCTCGCGGCTCGCCTAGTTATGCCCGTGGCTCGCCCTCTTCTACTCGACCAGTCCTTTTTTAACCGCCAAGACCGCAGCCTGCGTCCGGTCGGATGCTCCGATTTTGCGAAGAATGTTTTGCACGTGTTCTTTTACGGTTTCCACACTGATCTCTAGCGAATGCCCGATTTCCTTGTTGCTCAGTCCTAAGGCGATATGCCGCAAGACTTGCAGCTCGCGCCGGGTCAGCGGCGACTGCGGATCGTCCGGTTTTTTGCGGATTTTCATCGTCGCAGCGACTTTGACCAACAGACCCGACGCAATGGGTCCGGTGCCGTCGGCCGCCGCTCGAATCGCCGCGAGCAAGGTCTTGCGATCCGATCCCTTCAAAATGTAGTCCGTCGCGCCGAGTGCCACAGCCCGCGCTACGTAGGTTGGATTGTCATACGTCGAAAGCATCACAACTTTCGATTTGGGCACCTCGCGTTGCAGCATTTCGAGCGATTCGAGCCCGTCAGAAGACTCCATTCGGATGTCGAGCAGAACCACGTCGGGCTGGTATTGCTTGGCAAGCTCGACGGCCTGTTTGCCGTTTTTCGCCTCGACTACGATCTCCACATCATCGTCGGCCAGCATACTGACCAGGCCGCTGCGGATCACTTCATGGTCGTCGGCAATCAAAAGACGGATGCTCATAGCGTTTCCCTCGACGTCAGGGGTAAAACCAATTTTAGCACGAGCGGCTGCTACAGAAGGGGCCCGGTTTGCTACAGATGTCAACGGTCGGCTGATCTCACCATCCTATACTCATACTCACCGGGGGTCATGAGCCAGCCTTTGTGCCATCGATGTCCTAGCCGTTTTGTCGGAAAACCAACGAGCGGTGGCTGGGGGAACGCCCCAGACTTCTCCTGGCAACGATCTCACGGCGCGTTGACTCTGGTCAACCCGTGACGTAGATATTTGACGACAACCGGGATATTTGACGACAACCGGGCAACTTTTCCCCATGCCAGGCTGTCCACGATGCGTTTTACCCGTGTTGACGTGGTAGAAATCGAATGAAAGCCGTTCGATCCGCATGGCATCGGTAACACCGGACCTACGACCAACTCAAAAAATCGGGATAACCCGCACAGCCGTGTTGGCAACCTGTCGAAAAAGCGACCGGCTCGCTCGGCGACGGACCCGCTTCCCGCCACCCGCTTCCAAAACATCTGAAAAGACCGAGTGATACAACATGACCAAAAGCAGCTTGCTTCTCGTTGACGATGACCGCCAGGTGCTTGAATCGATGGCCGACTGGCTGCGCGACCAGGGTTACAATCTTGACCCCGTGGTCAATTTCCACGACGCGGTCGCCGCGCTGGACCGCAAAAACTATGACCTGGTCATCAGTGATATTCGCATGGAAGGTCCAGACGGCTTCGAACTGCTCAGTCACTGCCGCCAGAACCATCCGTCGGCAACCGTTATTCTCATGACCGGCTATGGGACCGGTGACATGGCGGTCGAGGCGATTAACCACGGCGCGTTCGACTTCCTCACAAAACCATTGATCGACGAAGAACTTGAGATGTCCATCGAGCGGGCTCTCTCGCAGCGCCAGGTGCTGCAAGAAAACGACCAGCTCAAAGCACAACTCGACATGCGCTATGGCATGGACAACATTGTTGGCCACAACCACCGCATGCTCCGCCTGTTTGACATAATCGACAGTGTGGCCGACACGAAAGCCACGGTGCTCGTTACGGGCGAGAATGGCACCGGCAAATCGCTGATCGCCCGTGCCATTCACCGCCGCAGCTCGCGTCGCGACCAGCCGTTTATCGAACTGGCGTGCGGCGCGCTGCCCGAAACGTTGTTGGAAAGTGAACTTTTCGGCCACGTGGCCGGTGCCTTCACCGGCGCCACCGGCGACAAGCTGGGCAAGTTCATGCAGGCCGACGGGGGCACGATTTTTCTCGATGAAATCGACACCGCCAGCCCCGCCATGCAAGTCAAGTTGCTCCGCGTTCTGCAAGAATTTGAATTCGAGCAGGTCGGCGGGTCGAAAACATTCAAAACGGACAGCCGTGTGATTCTGGCTACCAACGAAGATCTCGCAAGTGCCGTGAAGGCCGGAACCTTTCGACAAGACCTGTATTACCGCGTCAACGTCATCAATATCGAGATCCCGCCGTTGCGGCAACGGATCACCGATATTCCCCTGCTCGCGCGGACGTTCCTCAAAAGTGTCTGTGCCGATTCGGGAAAACAGGTCGAGGGCTTCACCGACGATTGCCTGGCCGCCTTGCAACGTCATTGTTGGCCCGGCAACGTCCGAGAACTTCAAAACATCGTCGAGCGAGCGGTTCTGCTCGGCAAGTCGGACTGCATCGGACTCGACGACTTGCCGGCCGACGTCCGGGGCGGGGGCGCCGTCAGCCTGGCTCCGGTCGGCACACGAACTTTGAAAGAGGCACTTGAAGGGCCCGAGCGGCAGATCATCCTCGAAGTGCTCGAACTAAACGATTGGAACCGCAACGCAACGGCCGACGCACTGGCTATCAACCGCACCACGCTCTACAAAAAAATGAAACGCCTCGGCCTCGAAGACGGCGTCCACTCAGCCGGGTGATCGACGATCACGACCGCAGCCCAAATGACCTTATCAACAGGCTGTTAGCCAAGTAGGGTGCATGAAATGCACCACGGCCGGAGTGGCCCTGAAGGGCCCATCTTCGAGAGCCCCGGTCTGGCGGTCTGGGCTAAAAATGCCTTCGTGTTAAACTGTGCAACCGCCATGCGTGACGATCTCATCACCAGCCGTCAGAATCAGCGCGTCAAAAACGCCGTCAAACTCCGCGACCGCCGCGCTCGAGAAAAACAAAGGCGGACGCTCATCGACGGCGTACGGGAACTGGGCTGCGCAATCGACGCGGGCGTGCCGCTGCTCGAAGCGTTCGTTTGCGAGCCGCTTTGCAACGACGATGCCAGACAAAACGTCTTGCGGCAACTCGACGCTACCGAGGCGATCGTCTCCTATGTCACTGCCGAAGTGTTCGAAAAATTGGCCTTTGGCGAGCGGGCCGAAGGCGTCGTCGGTGTGGTCAGCACACCGGCACCAGCCTTGTCCGATCTCGCGCTACCGCCGAAACCGATCGTGGCCGTGCTCGAAGGTATCGAGAAGCCGGGCAACGTCGGGGCGGTCATCCGTAGCGCCGACGCCGCGGGTGTGGCCGCGGTCATCGTAGCCGATGGTGGAACCGACCTGTTCAATCCGGCCGCTATCCGCGCCAGCCTGGGCACGATCTTCGCGATGCCGGTCGCCGCAGCCTCGAGCCGGGACACGCTTTCCTGGCTCGGCGAACGAGGTTTGCCAATCTTTGCCACCCAGCCCGATGCTTCCTTGGCCTACACCGAAGTCGATTGGACTGCCGGCGGAGCGATTGTTTTCGGCAGCGAGACCAGAGGGCTTAGCGATGCCTGGAGATGCGACCGGGTGACGCCCATTGGCCTGCCGATGCGGGGCGTCACCGACAGCTTGAACGTATCGGCCACCGCCGCCGTGCTCTTCTACGAAGCGCTGCGGCAGAGAGGGTAGCGGGGTGCTGATTGAGGCAACGCATGTAAGAAACTGTCTACTGCCGTGCCGCCGAGAGCGTATTGTAAAGCAGCATGGCGATCGTCAGCGGTCCGACACCGCCCGGTACGGGCGTGATGTGTCCGGCCACTTCCCGCACGGCGTCAAAATCGACATCGCCCACCAGGCCATCTTCGGTACGGTTGATGCCGACGTCGATCACGGCCGCTCCCGACTTGACCATGTCGGCCGTGATGAACCGTGGCTGACCGATGGCGGCCACGAGAATGTCGGCCTGCCGCGTGATGCTCTGCAGGTCATGCGTTCGACTGTGGCACACGGTCACTGTGGCGTTGCCGCCCGGACCCCGCTGCATCAACATGTTGGCCAACGGCTTGCCAACGATGTCGCTACGTCCGATGATTACCACATGCCGCCCGGCGATTTCGATGTTGCTTCGCTCGAGCAATTGTTGAATACCATGCGGCGTACAAGGCAAAAACCGTGGATTGCCTTGTACCAGTAGGCCGACGTTTTCCGGGTGAAATGCGTCGACGTCCTTGTGTGGAGCGACCGCGTGTAAAACTCTCCGCGAGTCGATCTGCGACGGCAAAGGCAACTGAACCAGAATGCCATGCACGTCATGGTCCTTATTCAGCTTGGCCACGAGCGTGAGCAGATCGTACTGGCTGGCGTTGGCCGAGAGACGATGCAACTGGCTTTCAACTCCCACCCGTTCACACGCGCGACGTTTGTTGCGAACGTAGACCTTGCTGGCCGAATCTTCGCCCACCAACACGGCCGCCAAACAGGGTACCGCTCCGTTGTTCTGAATGAAATCGGCCACCTCCTCGGCGATCTCCGACTGAATCTGGGCGGATATCGCCTTGCCGTCAAGCAACGTAGCTGTCATCGAAGTGCTTTCGCGGAGGGAGGGGATACGCGTGCGGTGGGAACAATCATTGTATATCACAGTGAGTCGGTGCGTTACCCGTGATTCGGTGAGTTGTAGCCGCAAGCGGAAGCCGGCGGTTTATCACGCGGACAACCGCTCGCCGCGGCGAGCGGCTATCGCAATTGATCGGAAGACCAAACCAGCAGATGGAGTACCGCACAGGAATAGACGCCCGCCAACCAATCGTCGGCCATAATGCCCAGGCCGCCGGGCAAGCGCTCGAGCCGACGTATCGGCGGCGGCTTCGTCACGTCGAACAGCCGGTGCAACGCGAAACCAACGACAACGACCCACGGCGAATCGATCGGCACCATGAAAAACGTAATCGGGACGCTCGCGATCTCGTCCAGCACGATCGCGCCCGGGTCCTTGGCTCTGCCCAGGCGCCGGGTAGCCGCCGTGCAAATGGGCACACCCAGCAGGCAAATCGTGCCGGTCAGCAACGCCTCGGCTCGCCAGTCGCCGAGCTGAGAGATCGCCCAGGCCAACGGCAGCCCCCACAACGCCCCGAGTGTGCCGGGAGCAGCGGGCGAAAAGCCCACGCCGAGTCCCGTGGCCAGCCAGAGAGCCGGGCTCCGCATCCATCCCGGCGTTTGGCCCGACGTTCGGGCCGTGATGGAGTTGTCCATTTCGCCGCTGTCCCTCGAGTCGCTCATGGCCCTTAGCGTAGGTCGACGGATGCCCTCTGGCAAGCTGACGGCTCTGATTAAATAGCCCTGAAAGCCAACTGGCGGTGAATCGGATTGGCGATTATCATTGCTGTTAGATACCTCGACGAAATCCATTGGCGTACGCATGAGCAAAGAAAAACCGACCAAGATCAGTCTGGTCGAGACGTATAAGACCGAGAGCAATTATCTCGGAGGCGAGATCGCCCAGGAACTGGTCGACGGCAGCGACGTTTTTGGCAAGGGCAGCATCCAACTGCTCAAGCACCACGGCACCTACCAGCAGGACGATCGTGATAAGCGCAGCAAGCGAGACGCCAGCGGGGCCAAGGCGGCCAAAGCCTACAGCTTCATGGTCCGTCTCAAGATTCCGGGCGGGAAGCTGTCTGGCGATCAACTGCTCACGCAGCTTGACCTGTGCGAAGAACTGGCCGGCGGTACGCTACGGATCACCACCCGACAGGGCATCCAGTTCCACGGCATCGTGAAAAGCAATTTGCGTCAGCTCATCCGGCGGGTGAACCAGGTCGAGATATCGACGCTGGCCGCCTGCGGCGATGTCGAACGCAATGTCATGTGCTGCCCGGCCCCGCACCATCAGGACCCGGTCCACGAGCAGATGCAGCAGTTGGCCGACCAGATTGCCGAACATCTCTGTCCACGCACGACGGCCTATCACGAAATCTGGCTCAGCGATGATGAGAACGGCGAGAAGCAACTGGTCGGCGGCGGCTCGAACGGACACGAGATCGAGCCGATTTATGGCCCCACATATTTGCCTCGCAAATTCAAAACGGCGATCGGGCTGCCCGGCGACAACTGTGTCGATCTCTATGCGAACGATCTGGGACTGATGGCCATTTGCGAAGATTTCCAGATCGTCGGCTACAACGTGCTGGTCGGTGGCGGCTTCGGAGTGACGCCCAGCGCTAAGAAAACGTTTCCAGCCATTGCCCAACGGATGGCCTTCATCACGCCCGACCAGGTGATCGACGTCGCCACGGCGATCGTTAAGGTGCAACGCGATCATGGCAACCGGGCCGATCGCAAAGTCGCCCGGCTCAAGTATCTGATCCACAACTGGGGACTGCCGAAGTTCAAAGCCAAGGTTGAAGAGTACTGTGGCCAGCCGCTGCCGGGCCCGCGAGCAGACGATGTCTTCGGTTTCGACGATCACCTCGGCTGGTACGAACAGGGCGATGGTCGCTGGTTCTACGGGCTGAACGTCGAGAACGGACGGATCGGCGACACGCCCGACCGGCAGATCAAGTCGGCCGTCCGCGAAATCTGCACCACGCTACGGCCGAACATTCGGCTCACTGCGCATCAAAGCATCCTCTTTACTGACCTGCAGCCGCAGGACCGCGAGCGTTTGGAAGAGATTCTCAACCGACACAATGTTCCGGTCCCGGGTGACATTTCGAATGTCCGCCGCTGGTCGATGGCCTGCGTCGCGTTTCCGACCTGTGGACTGGCCATCACCGAGAGCGAACGTTTTTTGCCCGGCTTAATCGACAAGTTGGAAGTCGAGATCGCGCGGCTCGGTCTCTCCAGCGAGGAGTTCACGGTCCGCATGACCGGCTGCCCGAACGGTTGCGCACGGCCCTACAACTGCGATATCGGACTGGTCGGCAAAACGGTCGGCAAGTACACGGTGCTGCTCGGCGGCCGGCTGCTAGGCAATCGGCTCAACACGATTTACAAAGACTTGGTCCCGGCCGACGACCTCGTGCCGACGCTCTTGCCGGTGCTGACCAACTACAAAGAGAACCGGCTGCCGCACGAACGGCTGGGCGACTTCTGCCACCGCCAGGGCATCGACGCGCTGCTCGCCTGGAGCGAAGCGTACGTAGAGAAAGCGGCAAGCGAATGATCGCGCCCTGGTCGCCGCGTAAGTTTAGCGGACCTGCTTGCGAGCCGAGTTGAGCGCGCGGGCCTGGGATCGAGCCTTAATAAATGCGCTACCGCTGTTCTACCTTGGCCGCCCCAGGCGCGGGCGAACCGCGTAGCAGGCCCTCGGTGCTCAGATCCTCGTCCAGGTCGGGCCAATGGATTCCGTAACCACCGCCGCATGTTTGCCAGTTAGCCAACTGCTCGCGTGTCGCGTGTAAGAGTCGCGGATACCAAGCGTAAGGCACAGTGATCGTGCGGCCATCGACCAGATCGACGCTCAGCGTATCGTCGCCGAAATGAACGTCTTTCACACGTTCACCGGGTCGAATCTCCGAACCAGCCATTCAAAGCCTCCAACAACTCCGTTCGATTTTCATCGAGCAAGGTCATGCTGCAAGTCTACACCGGAGAGGAAAACGACTAAAGAACTGCCCGCGACCCTTCCGCTCTCCGCTTTTGGCTCTCCGCCCTCCGCTCTTGGCTCTCGGCCCTTGACCCTTTACCCCATTGCCGGCAGTAGAAACTCTTGGTTGGGCCGGTCGACCGCCACATGCAGAAAGCGGCCGCCGCTCTCGTACCATCCCTGCTTGGTGAAACAGCACCACGTCAGATCGATCAGCACCGCAATCGTCTGCCCGGTCATATCCTCCACCGATGCCTTCACCCGATGATAGGGCAGCGGATCGCGATGAAAAAAGCCGATACCCTGTTCCGAAAGGTCCTTGCCGACGACCGTCATCGGCTCGTCGAGCGGTGTACCCTCTTCGTCCACCGGTGTGATCTGAAGCAAAAACGGATAGGGGAATCGTTGGGTCTTTCGCTTCTCGATAACCGCTTCTTGCGGGTACATGTGCTCAAGTAACTGGCGAACGACCGCGCAAGTGGCCGGGCTTGCCGTCGCACGGTCCGATTCAGAGAAACGTGATGTTTCCAGGCGTCGCATGGAGTCTTCTCCACGGTATCAGTTCGTGTTTTCTCAAGGTGACTATCAGATCAGCGACCGGCGCATACGACCGAGCGTATCAGGCAAACTGCGGTATCCGCAACGAGGAGACAGATCAGAGTGCGGAATCGTCGGAATCGACGCAGTATCAAAACCACTTCCAGAATATAGGTCACGAACCAGGGAAGGTCAAATCGCCATTTCGCGTCGAGTGACAGCCCATAACGACATCTTGTGGTGTCCGCCCAGCGCATATCCCATATCGGCACTAAGAACATGATCATATGTATACATCTTTAAGCTTGTATCGGAGATGTTGCTCTCACAGCGGCGAGGCTGCTTTGAAGAGGGTTTCCAGTTCGTATTGGCAAGTTGCAACCCTTTTGATACGGTTACCGACAAATCGCTGGGGAAAGCCGACCGATGTCAGGAATACAGGGTGCGGCAACATCATCCGGCGGTCCCCAGGGACGACTCTCCTGCGATCCTTTTGAGTCCTAGTATTTACAGCAGATTACGAAATACCGAGGTCACGTGCATTATGTTTTCGTCAG